>CAUJKI010000060.1 GCA_963205015.1 Pseudomonadota bacterium | reverse complement strand
ACACCCTCGATGCGCGGCATGGTCGGCGTCGAGAGCGGGCCAATCGCCGTGATGAGGAAACGCGCGGTGTGGCGGCTGCCGTCCTCGAGCGTGATCTCCCAGCTCCGCGTCGCATCCTGATAGTGCGCGGCGACGACGCGGCTCCTGAACTGGATGTCGCGGCGCAGGTCGAACTTGTCGGCGACATAGTTGAGATAGCGGAGCGTCTCGGGCTGCGGCGCAAAATGCTCCTGCCAGTCCCACTCCTGAAGCAGCTCCTTCGAGAAGGAATAGCCGTAGGACCAGCTCTCGGAGTCGAAGCGTGCACCGGGATAGCGGTTCCAGTACCAGGTGCCGCCGACCCCCGTGCCCGTCTCGAAGACCTTTACGCGAAGCCCGAGCTCGCGCAGCTTGAGGAGCTGGTAGAGACCCGAGATGCCGGCACCGATGATGATGGCGTCAAAGTCGAGCGCCGCTCCGGTTAAAGGGGAGGCGTCAGTCATCTCCACGGCAGCCACTTTGGACCTCCAGCTCGGTTCGCGCCCTCATTCCAGGCCTTTTTCACGCTCCTGGTCTTGATGCGGCGCAATCAGGGCTTCTCGACGCCGACCGCGACGCGGAAGCGATGAGCGATGGTCGCACCATCTTTCACCGGCAGTGCCCAGGGATCCTCCGTGATCGCGATCTTGGCGACCGCGAACGTCGGACCCGGCGTCTTGAACATCAGCTCGGCGAGCGCGTCGAGCTGACTTTCCTCGGTCACATGCATGGTCTTGGCGATGCCGAAGCCCTCGGCGACCTTGCACATGTCCGTCCGTGCGCCCGTGAGGCCGTGCTGGCGGCCGGTCTCGCCGAAGTGCTCGTTGTCGAGCACGAGAATGCCGAGGTTCTTCGGGGCCTGATCGGCGACGACGCCGAGCGAGCCGATGCCCATCATCATCTCGCCGTCGCCCGTGATGGCGAGCACGCGGCGATCTGGCTGTGCGAGCGCGATGCCGAGTGCCGTGGACACGGCGAGGCCCATGCCGCCCCATGAATAGAGATATTCCGGCTGATCGCCGGCCGCGGAGATATCCCAGGTCGGGCTGCCGAGACCGGGCACCATGAGGGCATTGCCGCGGTGCTTGAGCAGCGCGGCGACGAACGGGCGCCGCTTGATCTTGTTGGGCGCGGGGCTTGCGGGTTTTGTGGTCGACGTCATGTCTACAGCCCCTATTTCTGTCCGAAGCCCTTGGCGCCGATCACGCGCTGGCTGACCAGCACGGCGGCGGAGAGGCGGCCGTGAAAAGCGATGTCGGCCGCCGCTGCGAAAGTCTCGCCGATCTCATCGGCGTGCTCGACGGGGAAGCAGCGCACGCCGACCGCCTCGAGCACCGTGCGCGTCGCCTGCCCCATGGGGACCTGCCAGGGATTGAACTCGCCCCACTGGCCGCGCATGGTCACGAGCATCAGGCATGGCGCGCGCATCGTCACCGGGATGCCAAGCGCATTGATGCAGTTGCCGACGCCCGAGGACTGCATCGCGATCATCGCGCGCTTACCGCCGAGCCACTGCCCTGTCGCGACGCCGATCCCCTCCTCCTCGGTCGAGAGCGTCACGAGGCGCATGTTCTTGTCGGCGACGACCATATTGAGGAGCTGCGTGAGCCCGCCGTCCGGAATGGTGGCGACGGTAGAGATCTCGCGCGCCTTCATTTCGGCGAAGACGTCGTCGGACCAGTGGCGTGTCTTTGTCGTCATTCGTTTTCCCAGTGAGATGTCCAACAGTTGAGATGTCCAACAGTGAAGAAAAGATGATCAGTCCTTGCCGTCGTCGCGGGCGCCCGAGAGGCGCGTGCGGAACCCTTCGGGTGCTGCCGTCCCACCCGCCTCGTACGCCTTTTCGATGGCCTTGACGTTCGGCGCGAAGATCGTCTTGCGGTTATCGCGGCACCAGTCGCGCGAGGCAATGATAGTGTCAAGCGAGCCCTGGAACTTCGGCATCACCCAGCGCGCGAACAGCTCGAAGCTTCGAAACGTGTCTTCGCGGTTCGCCCATTCGTGGGCGCGGAACATGATTCCGCCGACGCCGCCTTTACTGGCAGCAATCATGCGCTCGATGCCTCTGGTGATCGTCTCCGGCGAGCCGACCAGCGTGTTGCCGGCCTTGACGCCCTCGCGGAGCGGGTCCTGCGAGCGGCCGGGCGGTCGGCTGAGCGTCTCCTCGAAGTACGTAACCGTCTCCTCGCGCTCACCATAAGCCACGTCGCGCAGCGCCCGCTCGTCGTCCTCGGCGCAGTGCATGTTGACGACGAGGCGCCAATCCTTGCGGCTCATGGTGCGCCCGTACTTGGCCGCCTCGTCCTCGGCGATCTTCCAGTGCGCGGGAAGCGCATCGACGCCGCCTGGCAGGCCGGCACCGAGCGACAGCACACCGAGGCCGAACCTGCCTGCCGCCTGCATGCCCGCCGGTGACTGCGTACTCGCGACCGCGATCGGGAAGTGCGGATCGCTGTAGGGCGTGAGATGAAGGCGCGCCTCGCGCATCTCGAACCAGTCGGTCTTCATGGTCACCGGCTCCTCGCACTTGAGGAGCTGCATGATGGCGTCGAGCGCCTCCACCATGCGCGGGCGCTGGGTCTCGGCTTCGATCGCGAGCATGTAGGCGTCCGAGGTCAGCGCGCCGGGGCCGCAACCGAGCATGGCGCGGCCCTTGGTCATGTGGTCGAGCTGGACGAAGCGCTGGGCGACGAGAAAGGGATGGTGATAGGGAAGACTTGTGAC
>CAUJKI010000059.1 GCA_963205015.1 Pseudomonadota bacterium | reverse complement strand
TGCAGCGCGATCGTGAGCGTCGAGAAGGCGGGATACATGGCAAAGCCGCTCAGCGCGATGAGGCCGTGGAAGCCGACACCGAGCAGAATTCCCGTGTGCCGCCAGCGCTGGACGAGCAGCATGACGACAATCACGGTTTCGACGGCGAAAGTGCCGTAGATCGTGAGATAGTGGACCACCGGATGGTCGAGAAGGTGAAGCGGCCACGGCATGAGCTTCCACAGCGCGACAGCGCAACTCACTGAAGGGTCGAGGAAGCCCTCATTGATCTTGTGGAACACGCCGTAGAAATACATGGCCAGCAGCAGAACCCGGCCGATCGGTACGACATCACGGAAGAAGCCGGACCAGCGCGATCCCTTGAGCGTATGCCAGGCCGCACTGCCGAGAATGGCCACCAGGAGAAAATTCTTGATGATGGTGTGATTGGACTGAAGGGGCGCACGCAGCCAAGCCTCGACCAACATGGAGCCGATCAGCACTATGAAAAGAGGCCTCGATCCTGGCCGCAGGAGCAATCCTGTGCCGCCGATCAGGATCAGCCACGTGGACGGATAAACCTCAAATGCCGTGGCCCGGAGGGCGAAGTAAAAAAAGTCGATGACCCCGAAGAGGCCGAAGACCAGCGTGAAAACCTGGAAATGCGCCTCCCAGCCGGCATCGTCCGCGCGAAGTGGTGCGCGGCCGAGCAGGGTCAGCGTCGCATTCCGGCCGGCACGCATGATCGGATAGATCATGCGCGAAAGGGCAGGTGAGGAGAACGCTGCGGCAGTGGCAAGATTGAAAAGACCGCTCGGCGTTGTTAGCAACGCCAGCGCGCTCAGCGCATCGGCTCCGCCGTAGCGCACGCCCGAGATATCGGCGACCATGCCACGATCGAGATCGAAGCCTGCGGCCTCGAGCTCCGTGCGCGCAGCGGGTGCCTCCCTCAGATTGACGAGCCCCGGATCGCCGACGCTCTCGCGCAGCCGCAGGAGGCGCACATACTCGGAGCAGAACGGGCAATCCCCGTCATAGTAGACGGTGACCATTCGAGAGTTCTCGGCAATATCCAGCACGACGCCCCCTTCCGTCCTGGCATACGCAACCGCGCCTCGAGGCGGCGGGTCCAACCGGGGCAGCATCCGCCTTCCGGGTAAAGAAAATTACAACGTGTAAAGAAAGGCTTGCGGCCGATCGGCGGCGAATTGTGGTCCGTTCGATACTCCTTGGCGAGCACGTCGTTCTGAGGAGGGCCGGCCTTGCGAGCATGACAGTTCAAGAGCGGTGCCCGGCGCGGATTTAGCCTTGGGCGAGGCGCAACCAGCCTTGTTGCCGCAGGCAACCATGGCGCCCCGCGTTTGCTTGAAATCAACGTCTCGAGCGGCTATGTCCGCCAAGTTTCCCCCGGCGTGAGGCGCTTCCGGATCAGGGCGATCCCTTGTCCCCAGGGCTATTCGTGCCGGGTTGGGCCGGACCGACCGCAAAACTGCGCGCCAGAAGGGCTGGCGTATGGAGCCAGCACAGACGATGGTCAAGATCACGTTCGTTCAAGATGACGGCACGCGCCAGGAGGTCGATGCGCAGCCCGGCCTGACGGTCATGGAAGCGGCCAAGACGGAGGATGTGCCAGGCATCGAGGCCGAATGCGGCGGAGCCTGCGCCTGCGCGACCTGCCACGTGTACGTCGAGCCGGAGTGGCGCGAGGCTGTGGGGCCGCCGTCCGAGATGGAAGAGGACATGCTGGACTTCGCTTTCGACGTCCGCGAGGAGAGCCGCCTGAGCTGCCAGATCCGCATCAGCGAGGCACTCGACGGCCTTGTCGTGAAGGTGCCGAGCAAGCAGTTCTGAAGGACCGCACCCGCTGCGCTCGCGCGCTGGGGATCGGGCGGTCCGGATCGATTTTGAATGCCGGCGGGCCAAGGGGCCCGCGATTGGCACGAACGTGAGGATGTCATGAGCGACACCAGCCCCCTTCAGGCGGCCGACGACGAGACCGGCGCCCCCATCGAGACCGATGCCCTGATCATCGGCGCCGGCCCCTGCGGGCTCTTCGCCGTTTTCGAACTGGGCCTCCTCGACATCCGGGCGCACGTCGTCGACATCCTCGACAAGGTCGGCGGGCAGTGCGCCGAGCTCTATCCAGAGAAGCCCATCTACGACATCCCGGCGCTGCCCGTGGTCACGGGGCAGGAGCTGACCGACCGGCTCATGGAGCAGATCAAGCCGTTCGGCGCGACCTTCCATCTTGGCCAGCAGATCGATGCATTGTCGCGCGAGGCTGACGGTCGCTTCAGGCTGAGCACCGACCGCGGGCAGGTCTTCATCACCAAGGTGGTCGTCATTGCGGCCGGCGGCGGCTCGTTCACGCCCAAGCGTCCGCCGCTCGAGGGCATCGAGGCCTACGAGGGTACGTCGGTCTTCTACTCCGTTCGCCGGATGAAGGATTTTGCCGATCAGGACGTGCTGATCGTCGGCGGCGGCGACAGCGCCCTCGACTGGACGCTCAACCTGCAGCCGATTGCGCGCAGCCTGACGTTGTTGCACCGCCGGGATGATTTCCGCGGTGCGCCGCATTCCGTCGAGAAGATGCGAGCGCTGGTCGCGAGCGGCGCCATGCGCCTGTTGATCGGCCAGGCGACCGTGCTCCATGGGGCCGACGGCCGCCTCGAGCGCGTCACGGTCAAGACCAAGGACGGGGAGGAGCCGGTGGTCTCCACGCGGATGCTGCCGTTCTTCGGTCTGACCATGAAGCTCGGGCCTATCGCAGACTGGGGCCTCAACCTCGAGGAAAACCTGATTCCGGTCGACACCGAGAAGTTCCAGACGAGCGTGCCCGGCATCTTCGCCATCGGCGACATCAACAGCTATCCGGGCAAGCTCAAGCTTATCCTTTCAGGCTTCCACGAGGCCGCCCTCATGTCGCAGGCAGCCCACCGGATCGTCCACCCGGACAAGAAGCTGCTCTTCCAGTACACGACCTCATCCTCAAGCCTCCAGAAGAAGCTCGGCGTGCGTTGAGGGGCGCCGCCGGGGCGCCGAAGTTTTGCTTGCGCGGGGAAGCGGAGCACACTAGTTAAGCCGAGCCGATCGCCATCTACCCAAGCTGCCTTCTTTGTCGTGGCGGCGCGATCGCGGCGGGGCCGTAGCTCAGTTGGGAGAGCGCTTGAATGGCATTCAAGAGGTCAGGGGTTCGATTCCCCTCGGCTCCACCAGCTCTCAGCGTTTAGTTACTGATTCTTATCGTCAATTTCCTGGCCGCGTAGAGGCGCGCCCGATCTTCGCACTACATCCTCCCCATCCGACCCTTGGCTCGATAGCGGAACAGGGTCGATGCTTGGCGTGCGGACCGCCGGCTCCAGATCAATTGAGCACAACAGTTGACCGCCCTTGGTAGGGCGCCTGCAATTGACGCTGGGTTGACGCCGCCACTCCATACTCACTCCCAGAGGGTCGGCGATATCACGAGACCGATCCTCCGGGGGGCTGACCAGTGCACGGGCATCCATTTTCCGGGCCGACGCAATTGTGGTGGGGCAAGGGCGCCCGGGCGACGCGACCGCGGAATATCTTCTTTGATCTTGGGCCGAGCGGGGTGCCGCCTCCAAGCGACATGTTCCGAGCCGGTGGCCTCATCGATGAGGCGGGCAATGTGGTCGATAGGGCCCGTCTGCACAGGCTGATGGCAACCATTGAGCGGCGAACCTCCTCCGTTCCCGAGCCCCGCGACAACAGGAACCTGCCCTCCGGATATACCTACCTGCTTCAGTTCATCGCCCACGACATGGTCGATAGCGTCCCCTTCTTTGGCATAAGCGGACACACTATCGTGCCCGATGCGCGCAACGCACGAGCTGTGCCGCTCATGCTCGAGACTCTCTACGGAAGTGGTCCGGACGAGGTCCCGCACGCTTACAGCGTCACCCAGCACCAGGAGGAAAGCGGGCTCATTCCGCGCATTCGCCTGCGCACCGGATTGCGCGCGCCACCGACATCGAGCCACGATCCATCACCCGAAAAGGACCCATACTGTCCCTTCCGTGACATCGCGCGGAATACGGCCCAGAAGACCGCCGATGGTCAGGCCGACGTGAGCAGCCGTCTCACCGAGGTCATGCTTGCGGATGCGCGCAATGATGCGCACGCGCTCATATCGCAACTGACCATCCTCTTCCAGCTCCTGCACAACCACGTCATATCGCTCATCGAGAACGCGATCGCTCCCTTCGAGGAGACGCTTCGTCTCCCGACGAGAGAGCTTGCTTACCGCGAGTTCCAGTGCGCGCGCATGGTGGTCGTGCTCATCTATCGCAACATCATCGAGAAGGACGTTCTCGCCCGTATTCTCGATAAGCGCGTTCATCAGCGCTATGTTCTCGAGAAGAAGCCGCTTCTCGACCACGGTGGCGGCCTTCCCCAGGAGTTCTCCTTTGGCGCCTTTCGGTTTGCGCACGCGATCGTGCGCGAGAGCTACAGGCTGAACAGCTTTTCTCCCGTAGGAGTCACTGAGGAGGCTCTGCGGCGCAGCGCATTGCAGGCGCACTTCGGCGAGCTTCCTATAAAGCCGAACTGGTTTGTCGATTGGGCGCACTTCTTCGAGAACAGCAAGGGCATCGAACCCAATTTCAGCAAGAGGATTTCCCCGCGCTATCCGGCTGCGCTCTCAATAACGCCCACAGAGTTCCCGGAGAAGGTTGAGGGCGTAGATGCCGGGGGTTTGATGCATCGAGACTTGCTGAGTGCGGCCTTTGCAGGGGTCCTATCGGTGCGTGCGCTAATCCGGATCGCACAGGAAAAGGGGATCGAGGTCATCGACGATTTCGCCGCCTGGGAGACGAGGCTACGTGGCTGGCTGAGCTCTGTCGGCCAGCTCTTCAATCCAAACGACGTGTCCCGGATAGCCAAGGATCCGCCTCTTCCTTTCTTCGTTCTGTTCGAGGCAGCACGCATCGGCAGGAGCGACGAAGCCGATGGCGGACAGCGCCTCGGACCGCTTGGCTCGGTCATCCTGGCCGAGACCATTCTCGGATCGATGGCCGGACATCCGCTGGGGGTTCAGGGTGACACTTTGAAGGAGCGGATCAAGGTCTGCGGCGAAGTCTTGTTCAATACGCAGACTGGTTCTCTTGCATCGCCTGCATCCGGTGCGCTGCCGTCGGCCGTTTGCGCAGCGCTGAACGAGATCGATGAAATCGAAGGGATGACTGCACTCCTCGATTACATGGAGCGCGCGAACGCTTTTGCGCAGAATTGATGGACTGAGCGATTGAATGTTTCCAGTAGAGAAGCCAGCAGAGAAGGGAGAAGCAAGTATGGAACAGGTTTCGGTGCAAGATCTTCATCAGTGGGGCAAGCTCATAAAGACATGGGCAACCGGAGTATCGAGATTTGAAAACGAGGTGCCATCGTTCACCGCGGACCAGCTCCCCATTCCCCGCTCGCTCGATGAGCTCAAGGCTCAGGCCGCCATTGTCGGTGCGAGATTGACGATCCCCGACCATATCGTGGGCCTCGCCATCGTGCAGTACAGCGCCGACACGCTCGTCGTGCGCTTGCCGCCCAAGGAGCGGCTCGAGGCGATGGAAGCCACGCTCGAACAGGGTGGGGACACCGGGTACAACTTCCCGTCGTTCTACAGCACGTTCATGGGTCGCCCCCTCAATGTCAAAGAAAGGCTCCATGTGCACGCGTGCCGAATCGGCGATTACACGATCAGCATGTGCGCCTAGAGAGGGCGGGAGCGCGCATCACCACTGGTGGTGCGCGAGCCCCTCGACGGGAGCGCCGGCGCCGGCCAGTCCGTCGCGGACGCGCTGCCAGTCCTCGGGGCGCTGGATCGGGACCATGGTCAGAAGCCAGCGCATGATGTTGGCATCTGTCGGCGGGTCTGCGCCGACCCATCGCTTGCGGGTAATCTCAATGAAACGCCGGAGCTCGGCCGCAGCAGCTTCATGCTCGCCGAGATGGAACAACGCCGAGGCCTTGTAGCCAGGAACGTAGCTGACGTCACCGGCACCATTCGCTGCTTCGACGGCGCCCTTATAGTCGCCCGCCATGAAGCGGATCGACACGTGATACGCCCACTGCAATGGGCTCGGGGCAAGCGGGAGCTGAAGGACGTGCTTTGCGATCTGGTTCGCGCGCTCGTGCTCACCGCAAACGGCGAGGCAGCCCGCCGCCGATACGAGCGTCCATGGATCGTTGGGGTTCAGCTCATGCGCCAGCGAGATATAGATCTTCGCCTGCTCGGATTGCTTGACCATGGCGTGCGACCAGCCGAGGCAAAGCTGGCTGCGTGAGTCGATCGGATCGAGCCGGGTGGCTTCGCGAGCATACATCAGCGCCTGTGCAGAGCGGGCCGCATCACGCAGGACACCGGGCCACACGATGTGATCGGAGTTGTAGAGTTGGGCGAGGCTCGAGTATGCCGGCGCAAAGGTCGGCATCTGCTCGATGACCTGCTGGAACAGCGATCTTGCGGTCTCCCAGTTCTTGGGGTCGAAGCTCAGGATGGTCGCCTGCCCGAGCAGCCACAGATCATAAGCCTGAAGGTTGTCCGGGGGCCGGTCGACGATCGTCGTGAGGCGACCTGCCGACAGGTGCACGTTGAGCGCCGTCGTGATGTGGCGCACGACGATCTGCTGGGCCTGGAACCAGTTGCTGAGCGAGACATTCAGTTGCTCGCTCCAAAGATAAATGTTGGTCGCCGCATCGCGCAGCGTGATGATGAGCCGCAGCGCCTCGCCTTCTCCCACCGCATTGGCCTCGACGATATATTCACCGGCATCCGTCTGCGGTTGAGCGGCCTGCGCGAGCGTCATGTCGCGGACGACCCACTCACGAAAGCGGATCAGGCAGGCTATCAGCTCCCTGCGGAAGCCCTGGACCAGATAGCGGCCGCTGTCGCTGGTCGGCGGCACGTCGAATGCCGAAACTGAAACAATCAGCTTGGGTCGTCTCGGTTCCACGGCTGGCACGGGTGCTGCCACGTGCCGGGGGATGCCCGTCTCCGCGCTTTGGTGCTCGATCACCATCGGCGTCGTCGAAGGTGCGGCCGGGTTCGCTCCGGTCTGGCCGAGCTTGATTGCGGCGATCAGCTCCTGCGTCTCTTTCGCCGGCTCGACGTCGTACTCTTCGTCGAGAAGATCCCAGAGCGTCTTGTAGATGCGAAGCGCGCCGCCTACGTCGCCGACTTCTGCGCGGGCCCGAATGAGCGCGCGCACGGCCTCCTCATGCGTCGGATCGAGATTGAGTAGTGCGCGGGCGAGAGCCTCTCTGTCGGCCAGCGGTTTCTCGGGGCCGCGCAAAGCAGTTTCGAGCCGCTGCACCAGGCGATCGGCGAGAGATTGGCGCTTCGCGAGCAGCCAGACCCGGAAGGCGGGGTCGATCATCTCCAGATCTTCGAACAGCCGCTCGATCGGCTGCTCCGACTGAAGAAGGGCCGGATGGGGTGTTCCCTTAGTGGCGGCATCGAGGGCGGCCCACACGTCGACGTCTATCCGTGACCGATCGAGGACCACACGGAGCGTATCGGTGGCGAGACCGTCGAAGCCTACCGCGGCAAAGGCGTCACGAAGCTCGTAGAGTGATTGACGGAGCGAGGCTCGTGCACGTGCCGGCTCCGTCTCGCTCCATAGCAGGCCGACGAGCTTGTCGCGTGTCTCTTCGCCGGACTCGCTGATTGCCAGATAGCCTATGAGCGCGCGCGACTTGCGGCCGAGCGGGCCCGGCACCTGACCGCCTACGCGAAAGGCGTGCTTGCCGATCGCTTGGATCGAAAGCGTGGCGCCAAGCGGCCGGCTGGGGCGACCGTGGCCCGATCGCGGATTGCCGCTCGCCATTGGGGACCTGCTCGATGGTCGGACAACGTGCGATTTCCGAATGTCGGCATCATGCTAATCGAATTGGCGCGCTGCCGTCCAGATAATGCGGCATGCGCTCTCGTCGGCAGCCGGGAAGCACCATTGCACACGCGTTCAGCTTGGCTTGCCGCCGGCGCTCCACGACTTATGAAACAATGCTTTCCACCCGTCGCGAAGGGCCCGAACTTCGGCTTGCCTGCCGGCCGCAATGCGGCCAAGCTCAAGCGGGGTCGGACACGGACTGTTGCATGCGTGAATTGAGCATTGGGGTCCTCGAGGACCTGACGCCCAGCTTGGCGCCCGCCCAGGCGGATCAGCTCTGCCGTGCCGGCACACGGATCGGCTATGCCCGTGGTGAGGTGATCTACCGCCAGGGCGAGCCTGCACGACACATATTTCTGCTGCTCGAAGGCGAGGCGCAATCGGCCCTCCTCAACTTTGCGGGTAACGAGACCCTGCTGCGCATCCATCTTCCGGGCAGCATTCTCGGCCTCACGGCCCTCGCGAGCGTTCCGTGGCGTGACGCAACTGCCAAGGCCAATCAGCCCTCCGTGCTCGCCAAGGTCTCCGCCGAGCATGTCAGAGAGATGATCCTGGGCGATCCCGCGCTGGGTCTCAGCCTGATCCAGCTCCTGGTCGACCGCATGCGCGATTTCCATTTCCGTGTGGGCGATCTGCAGGCGCTGAGTGTCGAGCAGCGACTCGCGCGCGTGCTGCTCGCCGTGTCGCGCCGCGAGCGCGAAGTCGAGACGGGGGATCAGCGCCCCGAGGTCCATCTTACTCACGAGGAGCTGGCGCAACTCGTCGGCTCACGACGGCAGACGATCACAGGTATTCTCGGCCGCTTCATGCAGGCCGGTTACATCTCGAAGGCGGGGCGCCGGCTCTGCATTGAGGATGTGGGCGGACTGATGGGCCTGATGCCCTAGGCTCACGGCCAATGTCATCGCGCTGACATACAGAGGCGCGCGCGTCTGTCTATCGTTCACAGGCAGCGCTTGATGCTGCTCAACCACAAGAAATTCAAGCATAAGTCCGGGGAGGACCGAGTTTCATGCATCCTGCAAGGCATGGGTACGGCCGACGCATCGTCGCGTGTGCGGCAATGATCGCGGCGCTTTTCTCGACCGCGCAAGCTCAGGACTATCCGACGCGACCGATCGAAATGGTCGTTACATGGGGTCCCGGCGGCGGCGCCGACCAGACTGGCCGCATGATCGGCAAGCTTCTCGAAGGCGATCTGAAGGTCTCCATTCCGGTCGAGAACGTGGCGGGCAGCGCCGGTGTCACCGGGCTCAACAAACTTCTCGGCGGCCAGCCGGAAGGTTACCAGCTCGGTCTCATCACGGCCGATACGCTGTCGCTGCTCGCAGCACCTCGCGCGCAGCGCTGGTCGCTCGACGATCTCGCGATCATTGCCGTGCTCATCAAGCAGCCCTCCGGCTTTTTTGTGCAGGAGGGGGGCGCCTTCAAGAGCTGGGCGGACGTCGAGGCCAAGGCCAAGACGACCGAGCTGAAGGTCGGTGTCACGGGGCTCGGCACGCCTGACGAGCTGGCTGTCGAGCAGCTCAAGAAAAACCGCGGGTTGAAGCTGATTGCTGTCCCGTTTGCCAAGCCGTCCGAGCGCTACGCCTCTGTTCTCGGCGGACACGCGGACTTGGTCTACGAGCAGGCGGGCGACGTGCGCTCGTTCATCGACAACAAGCAGCTTCGCCCTGTGCTGTTCCTCGCCAACGAAAAGGTCGAGCCCTTCACCGATATCCCGATCACCAAGGAGCTCGGGATGAACCTGGTCCTGGACCAGTACCGCACGCTGATGGCCAAGGCCGGCACCCCGCCCGAGAGGCTCAAGCTCCTGCGTGAGAAGGTGGCCAAGGCCGGCGCCAGCGCTGAGTACAAGAAGTTCCTCGCGGAGGCTTGGGCGGATCCGAACAGCGTGATCGCAGGCGATCCGGGCATGGCCTATGTCGCCGACCAGATCAAGATCCTGAAGTCGATCTGGCAGTAGCTCCGCAAGAGGCACACGATGGCGATCCTCGACTTGGTGCGGCGCACTGCGCCGTTCCTGATGGTGTTCGGCTTCGGCGTATGGCTTTGGACCGTCGCAAATGACTTTGCCATATCGACGACGCTCGGCCGCGCCGGGCCCGATCTCTGGCCGAAGATCGTCCTCGCCCTCCTGATCGGAGCGGCATTGTGGGGTATGGCGGAGGCTGCACTCAAGGCCCGGCCCGACGACGACACGAGTATCCTCATTGCAAACGCCTCGCGCTCCGCCGGGCACGAGGAGGATGCGCGCCAGGACCTGGCGGGAGATGCAGCCGACGCGGAAAAGCGGCCGGTCTTCGCGATCCTCGGCATCGCGTCCATGCTCGGCTATGTCATCGCCATCCCATACCTCGGGTTCACCGTTTCGACCTTCCTGCTGCTGCTCGCGATCATGTTGTTCGCAGGCTACGCGAAGCTGCTGCGTGCCTCACTCATCGCGGCGGTCGGTGCCTTCGTCTTCTTCGTCGTGTTTCAGCGGATCGTCTATGTCTCGCTGCCCCTTGGCGCCGGTCCGTTCAAGGAATTTACCCTGGCGCTGATGGCGCTCTTCGGCGTGCGCTAGGGAGATCGCCATGGACACACTCGTCAATCTGATCCACGGCTTCGGCACAGTCCTCCAGCCACTCAATCTGCTCTTTCTCGTCGTCGGCCTCGTGCTCGGTCTTCTCGTCGCCGTGCTTCCCGGGCTCACGCTCGTCATGGGCGTTGTGCTGGCGCTGCCGTTCACTTATGGCATGGGTATCATTCCGGCGGTGATCCTGCTCACGGCCATGTACGTCTCCGGCACGTATGGCGGGGCGTTCACCTCGATCCTCTTTCGCATTCCCGGCGAACCGATCGACGTGCCTCTGCTCTGGGACGGCTATCCCATGGCGCGCGCGGGCGAACCGGCGCTGGCGCTCGGATGGACGCTCTTTGCCGCTTTCTCGGGCGGAATGTTTGCGGCCATCGCGATGGTCTTTCTCTCCGGACCGGTGGCGGTCATCGCGCTCTCTCTGTCGACGCCCGAATACTTCGCAGTGATTCTGCTGGGGCTTTCCTCTGTGGTGGCGCTCGGCGGTAATTCACTGCCGAAGGCCCTTATTTCGCTTGCCCTTGGCCTTCTGTTTTCGAGCGTCGGGACCGACCCGACCTATGGCGAGCCCCGCTTCGATTTCGGCATTCCCATGCTGGGTGACGGTATCGAATATCTGCTGGTCATGGTCGGCGCCTACGGGCTGGGCGAGGTGCTGACACGGATGGAGCAGCGATCCACTTCGGTGAATGTTGGCTCGGTCGGCGAGATCCGCACCAAACTTCCCTCCCTCAAGGCGGTGGCGCAGACGAAGATGTCGCTCTTCAGGGGTTCGATCGTCGGCTTCCTCGTCGGCGTCATTCCCGGAGCCGGCGCCACGATCGCCTCGTTCGTGAGCTACGGGCTCGAGAGCCAGTATGGCAAGCGGCGTCGCGACCTCGGCACCGGCATTCCCGAGGGCATCGTCGCGCCGCAGTCCGCAGCGACGGCATCGGTCGGCGGGGCCATGGTGCCGCTGTTGACCATGGGTATTCCCGGCTCCGGTGCCACGGCTATCATCATGGCGGCGTTCATGCTCCAGGGCATCCAGCCTGGACCGCACGTCTTCTTCAAGTCCGGCGACATTGTCTATGCCGTGTTCGCGTCCGTGTTCCTCGGCGTGATCGGCATGTGCCTCATCGGCTACTTCGCCATCAAGCTGCTGGTGCGCGTGCTTGCGTTCCCCGAGGCGATCACGTCGGCTTTCGTCGTCATGTTCTGCTTCATGGGCGCGATGGCGTCGCGCTCTACGGTCGGCGATCTCTGGGTGATCGTGTCGTTCGGCATCCTCGGCTATCTCTTCGAGCGCTTCCGCTTTCCGATCGCGCCGATGGTGCTCGGATCGATCCTGGGACCGCTTGCCGAGACGAGCTTCATGACGACGATGATCAGCTTCTCGAACGACTGGACGGTTTTCTTCACCCGACCGGTGAGCGGTACGCTCATGGCGATGGTCGTTCTGGCGCTCATCTATCCGACGATCAGCGAACGGCTCTCGCGACGGCGTCAGGCGCGGCTGGAGCGGGCGCAGTGAGGCGAGGACTGCGTCCATTGTCATCGAACTGACAGACGACCTGGGCGCATTGTGAAACGAAGTCGCCGGAATTCGGAGGCGAAGCTCAGTGCGATGAAGGCCATCCAGGTCGAGAAGTTCGGCGGTCCGGAGCAGTTGAAGCTCGCCGATGTGCCGACGCCGCGGCTGGGGCGAGGCGAGGTGCTGGTGCGCCTCGCCTATGCCGGCGTAAACTACATCGACGTCTATATGCGCAATGGCAGCTACGCCCGCTCGCACACCTACCAAACCCCGCTCCCCATGACGATCGGCATGGAAGGCGCAGGGCGCATTGTCGAGGTCGGCGCAGGCGTGAGCGATCTCGCCGTCGACGATACCGTCGCCTATTGTCTTTCACGCGGCAGCTACGCCGAGTTTGCGGTCGTGCCAGCCTGGAAGGCGGTGCGGGTACCGTCCGGAATGGATCTAGCTGTTGCGACCGCGCTCATGCTGCAGGGCTCGACGGCGCACTATCTCTCCCGATCGGCATTCCCACTGAAGCGCGGTGACACCTGTCTCGTGCACGCCGGCGCGGGCGGCGTCGGGCAGCTTCTTATCCAGCTCGCCAAGCGCGCCGGTGCGACCGTGCTCGCCACGGTCGGCAGCGAGGAAAAAGCAAGGATCGCCCGTGCGTGCGGCGCCGATCACGCTATCCTCTATCGCCAGTCGGACTTCGGCGTTGATGTACGGCGGCTGACCAGCGATTGCGGCGTCGATGTGGTCTACGATTCCGTCGGTCGCGATACGCTCCCTCGAAGTATCCGTGCACTCAAGCGCCGCGGCTTCTGCATCAGCTTCGGCGCCAGCTCCGGACAGCCCGAGCCGGTGCCGCTGCTCGATCTGGCGGAGGCGGGATCGGTTTTCCTTACGCGGCCGCATCTCGCTGACTACATGACGAGCGCCGACGAGATTCGTGCGCGCGCCGCGGACCTCTTTTCCGCCGTCGCGGAAGGCGCGCTGCGTGTCACGATCGACAAGGTATTTCCGCTTGTCGAGGCCGCTGAGGCGCATGCTGCGATCGAAGGCCGTGCCACGCGCGGCAAGCTTCTCCTGAAGACCGACTGAGCGCGAGGCCGCCGCCGTGATCGAGGACGTCCTGCTT
>CAUJKI010000058.1 GCA_963205015.1 Pseudomonadota bacterium | reverse complement strand
CTGGCGGATAGCCGGCGTCCACGAACGTCTGGGCGCTGAAATGCGACACGGCGACGAGCGCGTCCGCCCGGCCGAACGCCCACTTGACGCCACGGCTCATCCATTCGCCGCAGTTGACGTGCGCATGGACAACGGACTTGGCTCCGGTCAGGGACGACAGCAGCACGCACGCTAAAGCATCACGAGGGCGATCCGTCGAGTGGATGATCTCGATCCGCCGGCGCCGAACGTACGCGGCGAGCCCGAGGAGGCTCGCGGTCATGGGTACCAGTTTTCTCGTGCTGGCGAGCTTCTGCAGCTTGGACTGCTGCCAGAGCGACGGGCCGAAGTACGTCGGTCGCAGCGCGACGTCGGAGATGGTGCGCAGTTCGTCGAACGCCGGCGCAGGCGAACTAGGCTGGCCTGCCGCGTGCAATTCGAAACGATCCCGCGGTAGGTTGCGCAGGAGTAGTAGGTGCATTGCCGTGTCCGCACCGATACCGACTGCGGAATTGATGAAGAGAATGCGGGTACGCCGATCAAGAGGAGACATGGGTCGAGGTCAAACGTGGTGGCGTGATGGAGGCCAGGCGTCAGTGGCGGAAGCATGTGTCAGCAGCTTGTGGAACTCTTCATCTGACAGCGGCCGAGACGAATAGTATTGGATATTGGTGGCGACATGAGCGGGTGTTCGCATCCCGAGAATGCTGACTCCGATGCGGCGCTCGCGGAGCGAGAACTGAAGGGCGGCTTCGAGTGGTGAGCGGCCGTGCTGCTCGACAATGCGCCGGATACTAAGCACGCGCTCCCATTTGGGCTCGATGGCCTGGAGCTCGACCTCAGAGAGAGACGCCTTCAAAGCCCCTCCACCAAAACAGGCGCGCGCAATAATCCCAAGTCCACGTTTTGATACGTCCTCAAACACCCCCTCCGACGCTTCCATGTCAAGAAGGCCGAACGGCATTTGCAGGCTGGATATTCCCTCCAGATCGAGACAGTGCCGCGCGTCATCGGCGAGGTCGAGCGCAATTCCGTAGTGCCGTATCTTCCCTTCCGCCTTGAGCTGCGCCAATGTTCCGAGCGTATCCTGGAACAGCGTGCTGGTGAGGGTCTCGTGCGGCGGACTGTGTAACTGGTAGAGATCAATATACTCCGACTGCAATCGTCGCAGCGACGCCTCGGCTGCCTTGCGGACGTAAGCCGGCGAGAAATCCTGGGAAATCGCCCTTGCAGTGGATAACGGCACCGGCGCGCGCCTTAGCCCAAGCGCTCTCACAATGGGCTTGGCGAGCGGCTTTAAGAGCTGAATGAGTTTCTTGTCTGCCTGGAGGTAGTAACCACCCTTGCTCGCAATAAAAACCTTGTCGCGTACTTTGCGAAAGGCTTTTCCGATCAGGACCTCGCTCTCTCCCTGCGCGTACATGTCCGCCGTATCGTAGAAGTTTATGCCGGCATCCAATGCAGCAGCGAGTGTTCTGAGTGATGTCGCGCGGCCGCCATCCTGAGCGAAGAGGCCACCGATCCGCGCGCCTCCAAATCCTATCTCGGACACCCTCCAACCGGTCTTTCCGAACTCTCGGTATTGCACGCCGGCCCTCCGTCACAAGGCTTTCAGATCGCCCGCAAGACGGTCGGCCGATCGAGCCGCCAATGCCATCACGGTCAGGGTGGGATTCTTCTCGGCACCGGTAGTAAAGCAGCTCGCATCGACGACGAGCACGTTGGGTGCGTCGTGCAGGCGATTGCAGGCATCCGTAACGCCATGCTTCGGCGAGGTGTGCATGCGGATTGCTCCGCCGTAGTGCTTGGCCGTCCCAGGATATAGCTGCGGAACGATCTCGCGGATCGTCCCGTTGTGGCCGGCATCTTCCAGCAGGTTGAGCAAGTGCTCTCGCGCGCCGACGACGTTGGCCAAGACCTCTGGCTCGAATTCGATGTGAACCTCGAGTGCCGGAAACCCGAACTCGTCCCTTTGATCGGCGCACGGACGCAAGTAGTACTTCTCCTTGGGGATCATCGTCCCGAACACCTGCACCCCGAACGATCTGCTCTTCTGTCCAAAGCGGCTCTTGATCGTGCCGATCGTGCCGAAGGTACCGATGGTCCATGAGCAGGCGAGGAGGGGATCGGACGTGGCGTGCGGCAGGCGTGTGAGATAAGCCGGAGGCGACAGCGAGGTGATCGGGGCTTCAACGTCCACAGCCCACCACTCGCGAGGGTGATCATGAAGATACTGGCCGAGCAACCCCGTGCTGTTGCCAAGGCCGTTCGGATGATCGCTGCAGGCGGAGTTGAATAGTAGCTTTGGCGAGTTGAGCGGTCCGCAGGCGACTACGAATGCACTGGCTGATATCCGCTTCTGAGTCTTTGTTGCGCTGTCATGATAGACGGCGGCAACCACTTTTTTTGCTGCCCCGTTCCACTCCAAATTCAGAACGTGCGCCCCGGTTACGAGCTCGAACGCTTGCTCCTTGAGAAGCTTCTCCAGAAGAATGGAGAAGCTGTTGAATGCGGTCCCACGGCGAAGCAGCAGCAGGGGCGGCCCGTCAGCAAGTGGCATCGTTGTGAAGCCTTGGCCGTGCTTCAATGCAGAACGGGCCAGAGCCTGCCAATCGTCCGGAATCCGATGTCGATAGTCGCAGTAGCCGGCAGGCAGGCTCGGGACGTCTCTCGGGTCCGCAGTTATCGACATCGTCCGTTCGACGATCTCGTAGTAGGGAGCGAGCTCGCTGTAGGTCACCGGCCAGCGATATTTCTCGTGAACCTTTTCGCCCGCGGTGAAGTCTTCAGAGCAGAAGCGGGGCACGGCTCCCGTCCATTGGTTGGACAGTCCGCCTAGCGCGTAGGTGTAGTCGAGGTTGGTTTCGGGGTCGCCTGTCGGAACGAAGCCGGCTGCTTCTCGCATGGAGGGGAGGCGCCGATAAAAGTTTCTTCCGCCGACCCTGACGAGTGCACCGTGCTGAATATCGTCCCCGGTCTCCAGAAGGACGACTGGGATGCCTTTACGGATGAGCTCATGCGCAGCCATGGCGCCTGCAGGACCGCTCCCGATCACGACGACGCGGCGATCGTCCACCATGGAATGCCCTCTACTTGTTAATGCTACGCTTTTAGCGACTTTCCACGATGGCCGCTAGGCGACCAAAGCGTGCGCCCGGCCTTATCACTATCAGGGTGAAGAAGATGGCCACCGTGTGCAGAAAGCCGCCGTTCATCTACACCGTTGACCTTAGCCGCCTGAGCTCTTCTTGGAGGACGGTCCTCGCCATCTTGGGTTTATTACTCAGTGTTTCGCAAAGCTGAACTGCCGGTGGCCAAAATAGTTACTTACCGCTCCTGCGGCAATTGCAATGGCATGCGACATGGCTTCGGTCTGCCAGAGCCAGCCGATCAACGGAAGAATGTAGCCGGCAAAAAGAACGGACACCAAGACGACGACGATCATGCTCAAGAGATTGACCACGATGAAGCTGCGCAATTGGTGAGTGAGTTGCCGGTTCGAGTCCGGAAAAACAAAAAAGCGGTATGTAACGAAGCCAAACGCCATGCCGATGACATTCGCGACCGCCACGGCAGCAGCGAAGGGCATGATCCAAGAGAGCGGAAAGCGCACCAGCCAATTGAGCAGCGCTGCCAAACTCCCCGCCAGGAGAAAACGCCCAGCCTGCGGCAGCATCATCATGCGACTATGGGGCTCGCCTGAAATCACAGCGGCGCCCCAAGCAATGCGAGTCCGAAGGCTGCTGCTGACAGCGCGCCCAGGATGAGGCTCTGGCGATCTCTGATGGCGAACACTACAGGATCGTCGGTCAGCTCGCCGCGCTGGCAGATCAACCAGATCCGCCCGACCCAAAGGAATATGATGACCGGAAACAGCCATAGCCAATGTGGGTTGCTGTAAACATCGCGCTCGAACGCATCAAAGATGATAAAAAGCACGAGAATGACGACGGAGACTGTCGCTGTCGCAAGGCCGAGACCAAGCACGAGCGGGGCGTCGGCTGTGATGTAGCCGCGCCCAGGAACGTCCGCATCTCCCTTGATCAAGATCCGCTGGATTTCCGTATAGCGCTTGGCGATAGAGAGCGACGCGAACAGCGCCATGGAGAATACCAGCAGCCATGGCGAGGCGAAGACCCCCGCAGCAGCAATCCCGATTGCGATGCGCAGCGTGAAGAGCGTTGCAAGGATCGTCACATCGACGATCGGCAGGCGCTTGAGGTGAATGGAATAAGCGAGCGTCAGGACCAGATAGGCCACTAGTGTCGTAAGCACACCGAGACCAACTGCTGCGCCAGTGGCGAGGCCTGCGAAAATCGAGACGGCAGCGGCAGCCATTGCCATGCCTATGGGCAAGTCGCCTGCGGCAATCGGCCGAAAGCGCTTGGACCAATGGCGGCGATCATGATCGATGTCGAGGAGATCATTGATGAGATAGGTGCCGAGCGCAACGAGGCCGAGCGCCAGGAAGGCGACGGCACAAGCGATTGCGGTACGTGGGTCGATGATCGTTCCGCTCAGCACGGCAGGCACGAAGATCAGCGTGTTCTTTACCCACTGATGCAACCGCGCCGCTTCGATCAACGCACGCAGGCGCGACTTGCCTTCGACAATCGTCGTGGGCTTTTCGAGCGCCTGGATCTTGTGCAGGGTAGCTCTATCCGGTGCTACCGCGATAATCTCGCCAGCGTCTCGCCAGAGAGGGAGATCGGTAGCGTCGCCGCCGACATAATCATATCCGTTTGGGAAGCGTTCGCCGAGCAATGCCGCCCTTTGATGGCCGGTCAGGTCTCCGGCGCCGTCACGGGCGATGACACCGTCGAGAAAGGGAAAGCGCGCAGCGATCTTCCGTGCGGGCAATTCATCGCCTGCCGTCACCAGGAAGACCTGACGGCCCCGACGCTTGGCATCGAGGGCGAGATCGACGACCTTTTCGCTGACAGGGATCAGCCCGGGATCGGGACCGACGGTTTCTGCAAGCTTCTGCTTGAGATGGGCGCGTCCCCGCAGTTTCCAGCCTGGGAAATAGAAAGCCCGAAAGGGATTGGCGGCGACAAATGCAAGCGCCACTTCCATGACCGGGGCGTTACGAAGCAGCGCGTGCTCCAGATCGATCAACAGAGGCCTCGTTGCGTCCGCGGCGCGCTTGCCCGTGACCGGGGCAGTGACCTCTGTTGGCATGTTCGGAAAGATCGGCGTCACCGCTTGTCCAGCTTGAGACGTGGCATCTGTCGATGCGCTTGCGTCATGGGTTCGGTTTGTCTGTCCAAGCCATGTCAAGACTAGGATCAAGATGCCGCGCAGGCATGGGTATTGGTCTCACGGCAGGGGACAGCGAGGCAAGTGCGATCGCGCGCGTGAGAGCCTGACGCAGGCGGAGACGTGGCCTCCGCTCTGGAAGGGCGCAGTTCGGCAGCGGAGACTGGCTCACTGCACGAAGCTGGCAAGCAAGCGAATGTAGTTGGACTGGTAGCCCAAGGATGGCTCGGAAACTTCCCAGGGGTTCGCCGGCCAGGGATCGTTGAACTGCAAATACGATTTGGACGGCGGCTGCGCCTTGGGTGGCATCAGGGTGCGCTGACATATCGGGAAAGTCGACGCACCGTAACAGCCATAGCCGGGCGAACCGGGCGGCGCCCGGCAGCACGCGTCCGTGTTGAATTGTGGATTCGGTCCGCCTACCAGATAGCCGGGAGGAGGGCCTGGCGAGGTCGCGCTCACTCGCTGCCATCGTGTCCCGTATGCAAACCACGCGTGAAACATGGCCGCCGCCGAGTGACTGGCGCCGGCTGGCGCCATGTTGGTGAGATACACGAGACCCAGTGGGTTCACGCCGTGCAGATAGTGGGCATACCCCATCGCCGCGGCGCGTGCCTTCTCGGCCAAATCGGCATCCGGGCCGTGCACGGCCAACAACTGCAGCAACCGCGCCTGTCTCGCCTTGCTCATATTGCTCCCCCACGTGTAGTCCTTCATGGGAGAACGATAAGGATCTGCGTTCTC
>CAUJKI010000057.1 GCA_963205015.1 Pseudomonadota bacterium | reverse complement strand
CGCGCGAGGCGGGCCGGTCGTCCTTGCCATCCGGCGGTCCGCGCGTAGAATGTCGGTCGCTCCGGACCAGGACGATCATGCCCCTTCCCGACTCGCCCTCGCCCTTGAAAAAGCTCCTCGACCGTATCCGCCAGTGGCCCTGGGGCACGATCGCCGTCGTGGCGCTCGTCGTCGTGGTGGTCGCGTTCTCGGCCTCCGAGGCGCTCGCGCGCTCGGGCGGCTCGGGCGGCGGCGGCGGCTTCTCGCGCGGCGGTGGCGGCGGCGGGGGCTTCGGCGGTGGCGGCGGCGGGTATCGCGGCGGCGGCGGCTTCTTCTTCTGCGGCTACATCAACCCGACGGTGATCATCATCGCCATCGTCGCGCTCGTGGTCATCAGCCTCATCCAGAAGGCGACGCAGGCCGCCAAGGACAAGGCGCGCGTCGTGCGGCTGCGCTTCGGCATGGGCGATCCCGGGGTGCGGCCGTGGGAGGAGCTCGAGGGGCTCGTCACGCGCGCGGACTTCTCGAACCCCGAGGGGCTCGCGGCCTTCACGCGCAACGTGGCGCTGTACCTGCGGCGGAAGGCCGGCAAGGTGTCGCACGCCTCGATCACCGGCACGCCCAAGCTCGCGCCGTCCGAGGCCGAGGCCAAGTTCGAGGCGATCGCCGGGGACGCGCGCGCCAGCTTCGACCGCGAGGTCCTGCGCATCGAGGGCAAGGGCCGTAAGGCGATCGAGAACAAGCGCGAGGCCGATCGTAAGGACGCGCTCACCGACGAGGACGGCGACTTCGGGGTCAATGAGATGTTCGTCGTGACGCTGGTCATCGGGGTCGATCAGGCCGTGCCCGAGTTCCCGACGCACATCGCCAGCGCCGACGACCTGCGGAACGTCTTCGAGCGCCTCTCGTCGCTGGCGTCGCCGGCGGTGCTCAAGGTCGAGGTCGTGTGGTCGCCCGCGGCCGAGAGCGACATCATGACCCAGGACGATCTGCTCCAGTTCTACCCGGACCTGCAGCAGGTCGGCTGATCATGGGCGCGGCCCTGGCCCTGCTGTTCGGCCTGGTGGGCGGGGTGGCGATGGCCGCGGGCGGACCGGTCGGGAGCGAGGGCGAGGCGATCGCCAGGCTGCGCGAGGCGTACGCGCGCGAGGTCGAACCGGCGCTCGCGCCCGAGGCGCGGCGGCGGTGGTCGACGCACCTCGGGGAGGCGCGGCTCTCGGCGCGGGAGGGCCGTTGCGATCAGGCTGCGCGGCGCGTGCGCGACACGCTCGGGCCCGCCGACCCGGCGCCGCTCCACGGCAGCGTCGCGCGGCTCGCGGCGGGGGATCGGTGCTGGACCGTGAGCGCGGCGCTGGGCTTCACGACGCTGCTCGGGTACGTCGACGCGGCGCGCGGTGAGCTGCTCTTCCTGTGGAGCCCACCCGAGGGGTGAGCGTGGAGCTCGTGGTGAGCCAGCCGTGTTGGGGCTGGTCGTCCGAGGTCGACGTGCGCCCGTTCGGCGCGCGGTGGTGAGGCCCGCCGCGGGGTCAGAGCCGGAGGCCGATCGAGACGACGAGCTGAGACTCGAGCGCGCGTCGCGCATCACCCGAGGTCAGCGTGTGATCGAAGGCGACGCGCAGCGCGAACGGTGAGCCGAGGTCGATCGTGGCGGCGAGCTGGGCTGGGCGGCTCCCACCAACTACGTGCAACCCTTCTCGGCGGCCATGATCAAGCTGGAAAAGGGCAAGTACACGGCCGAACCCGTCAAGTCCGATTTCGGCTATCACGTGATCCAGCTCGACGACCTGCGAGATATGCAATTTCCCAGCCTGGACGAGGCCAAGCCGCAAATCATGCAACGCCTTCAGCAGAAGGCTGTCGAGGCGCACATGCTGGACCTGCGCAAGAAGGCCAAAGTCAACTAATCCAACACCGGCCGACGATCACGGGCGCGGGGGCGGTGGGGAGGTAAGCACATGGATCGGACAGCCTACCCGATCCATGTGCTTCATGCGTTCCGATCGTCGCCGGCTGGCAAGACCCTCAGCTAGTCCCCACCTTCTCGTCCTTCCGCACGCCGCCGCCCAGTGCCTTGTATAGCAGCACCTCGGTGGTGATCTGCTGTCGCAAGGATTGCACCCAAGCTTGCTCCGCCGCGTAGGATTCACGCTGCGCATCCAGGACATCCAGAAAGCTCACCAGCCCGACCCGATATCGCTTTTCCGCGAGCGCGAGCCGCTGCGACTGAATTCTGGAGGTTTTTTCCCGTGCCTCGACCTCATCACGCAAGGCGGCACGCGCGGACAACGCATCGGCGACCTCGCGGAAGGCCTGCTGCAAGGTGCGCTCATAGTCGGCGACCGCACTGACCTTGCGCGCTTCGGCCAAACTCAGGTTGGCCGCATTTCGCCCGGCGTCGAACAGCGGCAGGCGTATCTGTGGCAAAAAACTCCACGCACGGCTGTCGTCTTCGAACAGATTGTCAAGCTGTCGGCTCGCGTTGCCGAACGCACCGGTGAGCACGATGCGCGGAAAAAACGCCGCGCGTGCCGCACCGATGCTGGCGTTGGCTGCGAGCAAACGCTGTTCCGCCGCCGCGACATCAGGCCGAGCCAGCAAGGACTCGGCAGCGAGCCCAGGCAGCGGGCGCGCGGCACCCGGCTGAGCGATCTCGGTCAGCCGCCCCGCCGGCATTTCGGTGGTGTAGCCGGCGAGCAGATTGAGTGCGTTCCGTGCCGCATCACGCTGCCGCAGCAGCGCTGCCAGTTCTGCGCGCGCACTTTCCAACGATGCTTCCGCCTGCAAGCGATCCAGATCGGACACGATGCCTATGGATGCACGGCGCGCCGTCAGATTCTGTTGCGCGGCACGCGCTGTCAGTGTCGCCTGCGTCAGCGCGATGCGTTGCTCGAATTCGATCAGTGTGTAATAGGCCGTCGCGACATCACCGATCAAGCTCAGACGGATCGCCCGCGCACCCTCTTCGCTGGCCAGAGAGCTGGCTTTCGCAGCCTCCGTCAAGGCACGCACGCGCCCCCAGAAATCCAGCTCGAAGCTGAGCAAGGAGACATTCAGGTCGGAACGTCGTGCCACCTGCCGGCCAGCCGCTCCAACCAGATCACGTGAGGCACGATTCGTCGTCGAGCCCTATACGGCATCCACGTTCGGCAATCGATCGGCCTCGGTGATGCCCAACTGAGCGCGCGCCTCGCTCACCCGCGACAAGGCCAAGCGCAGGTCGCGATTGTTCGTCAGCGCCGCGGCGATCAATCCACGCAGCCGCTCATCGGCAAAGAACTCGGCCCATCCCATGTCTGGTGCCGCGACACCTTCCGGCATCGCCGACGAACTTGGAAAGGCCTGCGGAACCGGCGCCGGCGGTCGTTCATAGCCGGGAATCATCGAGCAGGCCGACAAAACCAGACCGGACAACCCAAGCCAGATCTGGCGCGATAACAGCTTATGCATGGTTGGGTCCTTCGCCGCCATGGGTGCGTGCGCGGGCCCGGAACAGCTTGCGCACGATCAGATATATGGGTGGCACAAGGAACACGGCGAGCACCGTCGCCGTGATCATGCCACCCATGACGCCGGTGCCGATCGCATGCCGGCTCTGCGCGCCGGCTCCGGTGGAAATCGCCAACGGCAACACACCCAATATGAACGCGATCGACGTCATCAGGATCGGTCTGAAGCGCAGCCGGCAGGCTTCGAGCACGGATTCGATGATTTCCTTTCCGGAGTCTTCCAACTGCCGGGCAAACTCGATGATCAGAATCGCGTTCTTTGCAGACAGTCCGATGATCGTGATCAGACCGACCTTGAAATATACGTCGTTCGGCAAATCACGCAGCATCACCGCGATCACGCTGCCGAATACGCCGAGCGGAATGACGAGAATCACCGCCAGCGGCACGGACCAGCTCTCGTACAGCGCTGCCAGGCACAGGAACACGACCAGGATCGA
>CAUJKI010000056.1 GCA_963205015.1 Pseudomonadota bacterium | reverse complement strand
GATAGGTTCACGAGATCCGACAACAGTGAGCGTCCTCTCGAAATGGAGGTACGCGCTTCGCATCCGGGCTCCAAAGATTTGTGGCTCTTGGACCGAGGGAAGGTCGTCGCCGATCATGAAGGTCAACCGCAGCGCATCGTCGGCACGTTTCTGGACATCACGATGCGAAAGGAGGCGGAGGAGTATCAGGCTCTCCTTATGGGCGAACTTGATCATCGTGTGAAGAATGTACTTGCCAATGTTCTCGCTCTTGCGCGGTTGTCGAGTACCGGCGTCACGTCTGTAGCTTCGTATGTAACCGCGCTGCAAGGGCGTCTCCGGTCGATGAGCGCCGCGCACGATCTTTTGCGCCTATGTGAGTGGCGGGGCGCCGACCTTCATCAACTTGTTTCTATCACGCTTGAACCCTTCGCAGTGGATGCGGCCAATATCTCGCTCGAAGGTGAGAAGGTGATGCTTCCGGCACGAACGGCCCAGTCGCTCGCTCTTGTGCTTCACGAGCTCTCGACCAATGCAGTAAAGCATGGAGCACTGTCCTCCAATGCGGGGCGCGTTTCGATATCCTTGCAGATCGCTGATGCCTCCGATTCAACTCCCCGTCTTGCGTTTGTGTGGAAGGAATCTGGCGGGCCACGCGTCACTGAGCCCAAGCGCCGCGGCTTCGGCCTCACTGTTCTCAGATCTGCGTCGTCAGAGCTTGGTGGGAGCGCCAACCTTAGTTTCGAGCAGGATGGGGTGCGGTTCAGCTTCGAGAGATCGCTTGTCGCGAGAGAGGAAAAGCCGTTTCAAATAAGACAAGCGCCAAAGCGAGATCGCAATACTGGCAGTCGGGAAAGAGGGTCTGCACGTAAGCGCATCCTGATCGTTGAAGATGAGGTCCTTGTGGCGTTGCAACTCAGCCAGGATCTCGAGGATCAGGGCCATTGTGTCATTGGCCCCGCGTGCACCCTCGAGCAGGGCATGGAGTTCGTGCGTTCCGGCGGATTCGATTGTGCGCTCATCGACGTGAGGTTGGGCGAGACCATAAGCAGCCCCATTGCCAAAATGTTGCGGAAGAAGGACATTCCCTTCGCTCTCACGACCGGCTTCGATGGGCAGCATCCGATGGATCGAGCCTTTGAAGGCGCGCCACGACTCAAAAAGCCTTATGACGCAGGAGCAATCCGAGAACTCGTTCAACGCCTCAGTGGAGATCCGTGAGGCTGCTTTTCGTTACAATACGCGTCGCTGCTTCGTTATGCGATGGCGCCGAGGTCAATCAGAGCGAGACCGCTTTCTGGGTCTCTAACTTTGCGGAGATAGCTCGGTGTTTCTGTAACAATGATCTCGAGAGTGGGGCGAACACGGCCCTTGCTGAGATGCCCGGCGCGTGCTGTTCCGTCGCGACGACCCAGGACAGCGTGCGCGTGCACGGTTGGCTTGCCTTCAGGATCCAATGCGATGTCGCCGATGAGCGCCGCAACCTCGACCTGCTCGCCTATTTCGATCGGCTGGTATTGCTTGCTTTCCCAGTCGAAGTAGGAGAGTTCCGCACTACTCAAGGCGCCGATCGCCGTAAGCTGGGCGGCAGTGATCTTATGCGATGTGGAGAATTCCTCGAGGCAAGCCATGACCTCGTCGCCAGACTTCAGCACAACGGCAAATGTTCGCTTTCCGTCGGCTTCGTGGAGCAGCTTGATACGCATAGGTGCTGATCCTGTTCCGATCCCAGGGCGTCTGTGCTGATATCAGACGCGATCCCGTGCGCCCTTGACGCCCTCGTGTTTGGCGCAGTGCGCACAGCAGTAGAGATTGCCGCCGGCTTCGATACCGTGGCCGATAATGCGGCAGTCGCAGTGGCTGCACCGAGGCGCCATGGCGTGAAGAGCGCATTCAAAACTATCGAAGGTCATTTCGCGCTGACCCTGGATCACCTTGAAGGTCTTGTCGTAGTCATTGCCGCAGACATCACATGTGGGCATTGGAATTGTCTCCTTCCGAAGCCACCCGAAGCCATCCGGATCGGGATTCAATGCTGTAGAGTGCCTTGAATGGCGCGTCCTTGTGCCGCCCCGACGTGAGAAGCCCTGCAAGCTCGAAGGTAAAGCCGTCTGCCTGCTCCTCCATTCGCAAGATATGAGCATCGAAGGCATCTCCCTCGACGCGAAAGTGAACATCGTGCTCAGATTCGGGCTTCGTGAGAGACCATTGAAGAGCCGGCTTGTCCGGACCGTCGATGATCGTCAGCGCTTGCTCTGCCATGGCGTGCTCCTCTTTCTCAGCGAACGCACGAGAGTTTGGAAAGTTCGGCAGCAACCGCCTGAAGGGGGATTCTAGCGGGATGACCGCCTTGGCTCCGCCGACGCCTTGGCAAGCGCGCTTGCCCTCTTCAGATCGGCGACGAACTCACGGAAGCCGATCTCCCTGGCTTCCTGTCCGGGAAGGCGCAGCAGGTAGGAAGGATGAACAGTGATGTAGCCGGCCTGACCGTCGAAGTCGTGTGGCCCCCGAAAGCGGCTGATTGGCTGCGCTTTTCCGCTGAGGGCGAGAACGGCGGTCGCGCCAAGTGCGACCACCACACGCGGCCGCACAAACTCCAGCTCCTTCTTCAACCACCAACGATAGCGGCGTACTTCGCCGGCGGAAGGCTTCTTGTGTAAGCGTCGCTTGCCGCGCTCCTCAAATTTGAAATGCTTTACGGCATTCGTCACATACGACCGCTTCCGCTCGATGCCGGCTTCCAGGAGTGCTCTATCCAGGAGGAGCCCCGCAGGTCCCACGAATGGACGACCCTGCAGATCCTCCTGATGCCCAGGCTGTTCGCCGACCAGAGCGATTGCGGCGCCAATCGGTCCTTCTCCGAGCACGGCTCGTGTGGCACCGGGGACAAAAGGTTCGGCAGCCGATATGAGCGCATTGAGCTCGGCGAGCGTCCTCGGCTCAGCCTTGGCCGCTTGGCGCACCGCTTGCCGGGCGTCTTCCTGCATGGATATAGTGGCCTTGTTAGTCATCGCCGGATACCCTAGCAGCAGAATCCCAAGGCTCCGGGGGATGCGCAAGTTCTGCTCGTGCCTGACTTGACACACCATTCTGCCCGCGCTTCCTTTGCACCTTCGCAAATTCCTCTTGAAGCTCGCGCATTTCGTCATCGGTGCAATGCTCGAGATCGATCAGCCGATCGCGCGCATTCTTGGTGCTTTTAATGAGCTCATCGAGCTTTAGCTGAATGGCGCGGCTGTCGCGATTCTGGCTGTGCTGGATGAGGAACACTGCCAGAAAGGTCAGGACCGTGGTGGCTGTATTGATGATCAGCTGCCACGTGTCCGAGTAGTGAAACCAAGGTCCAGACACCGCCCACAGCAGTACGGCCAGCGTAGCGACGACAAATGCGGAGGCGGAACCCATCGCCTCCCCGGATTTGCTCGCAAGCCAGGTGAAGCTCTCCGCGATGCGATGAGAATTTTGCTCTCCCATCTGCACCCCTCACTGATCTATCGATCGGCGCTGCTCAGAGATCGACTTTCGCGTTCTGGACTTCGGTCTTCTGCGGGATCCGGCCGGCGAGGCGCGCTTTAACGCTCTCGAGTGCAAATTTGACGCCCTGGAGACCGCTCGTATCCCAGTACTCGCCCCTGTCAGCCGAGATCTTCAGGAGACAGAGATTCGGATCCTCCTTGCCTTGCGGAAACCAAATCCGCCAGGTTTCCGACCACAGCCTGTCGATCTGCGCTCGATCGCGGACGATTGTTGCCCTTCCTTGGATCGTGGCGAATTCCGACCGGCTCTGAAAGGTAACGAGAACCTCTGGATTGGCCTCGATTTCAGCGATCTTCGGAGACTCGAGGTTTGTCGAGAAGAAAGCATCGGCATCCGGCTCGATCTCCGCGACAGCCATCGGCCGCGCGTGCAGGCTTCCATCCAGGCCGCGCGTCACGAGCATCGCATCTCTGAAGGCGCTGGCGAGTTCGTAGAGGTGATGTTGCTTGTCCATGGCACATTTTTTCCTTCGGCTGCGGACACGCTCGCGGGATGCTGCGCCCCCTCAAAGAGCGCAGCGTCCCGTTCGCCACTGCCGGCCTCGAACGCCGACTAGTTGAACCGCCTCTTGGCCTCCTCGGTCTTGTGTGCGAGGCAGACCTCCTCACCCTTGACCGCGTCAACCTCCGAGAGCTCGATATAATGATGCTTTCCCTGAGCTGCCGGATCACTCTTGGTGAGCTTGATACGATCGCCTTCGATGCGATCGACCGTGCCGACGTGACCGCCGTCAGATCCCACGACCTTCATATGCTCACGGATTTCGGATGCATTAATTGCCATCGCCACGCTCCTCTGGTTTGACCATTTATGTTTCCGCTCAACTATTGGCTGAACCAGTTCGTTCCTTGCAGTGCGGGGGCCGACCACGGTTGAATTTGCGGATGCAATAGCCTAGGTGTGAGAAGAGCAGTGGGGTGAACATCCGGGGAGAAAGGATCGCCAGACGTTATGGCGTTGAGACAGACGGCTGGACTTCCGAAAAGGCTGCTGCTTGCAACGGATCTCAGCGCGCGTTGCGATCGGGCGCTCGACCGGGCAACGCAACTGGCTGATCTGTGGGGTGCGGAACTGATTGTTGTCCATGCTTTGGAGGCGCCGGTTGAGGGCGATATCGCGCCGTCCTGGCATCGTCAGACCAATAGCCAGGTTTCGGCAGAGGATCGGGCGCGCAAAGAAATCCACATGACAAGTCCCAGGGCTCGAGTCGTCGTCGAGACGGGAAAACCTGGAGAAGTTGCTTTGCGTGTGGCTGAGGCCCAAAGCTGCGATCTTATTGTCCTGGGCATTGCCCGAGACGAGCTGCTCGGCCGCGTGTTCCTTGGAAGCACCGTTGATTGCGTACTGCAGCGCGCGAAGGTTCCTGTTCTTGTTGTCCGCAATCGCGCACGACAACCCTACCGCTCGATCGTCGTCGCAACCGACTTCTCTGGGCCGTCTCGTCATGCCCTCGAGGCCGCCGCTTTCCTTTTTTCGACGGCGACAACCAAGCTCTTTCATGCTTACAAGCCGCCGATGTCCGGGCTGGTGAGCGATCCCTCGAGCTATCGCCGGGAGTTCAGGGAAAGCGTCGCTAAAGAAGCCGAAGAGTTTCTCGCGACGTCCAAGGTTTCGAAGTCAGCGGGCGAACAGCCGGAAATCATGCTCGAATACGGCGATCCGCATCGTCTTCTGCATGAGTACGCGCAGGAGAAATCTGTCGATCTCGTTGTCGCTGGCACCCACGGTCGAAGTGCTCTCATGGACGTGCTGATCGGCAGTGTTGCCAAGAAGCTCGTGACGACGTTGCCGTGCGATACACTTCTGGTCCGCTCGGCATCGGGTGCCGCGTCCGGCGCTTCACATTAACTTGGTCCGGGAGACGCGTATGGTGGAAGCGATGAACCTCGCGACAATCCTTCACGAGGAAGACGTGCTGCTCGATTCGTCGGTCGACACCAAGGCCGCGCTTTTCGCTGCTGCCGCAGAGCATCTCAGCCGGACCACCGGTGTCGCGAGCGAGGACTTGCTGAAGGCCTTGGCAGACCGCGAGAAGCTCGGTTCGACGGCGATCGGGCGCGGTATCGCCGTTCCACACGCTGGAATAGATGGCCTGTCTACGCCGGCGGCGGTCATTTTCCGGCTTGCCCGGCCCATCGAATTCGAGGCTTCGGACAACAATCCCGTCGATCTTGTGCTCGTCCTGGTCTGGCCGAGCGACAAAAGAAGTGGATTGCTCGCAACGCTGGGCGCGGTCTGTCGCACGCTGCGCGCGGAAACTTTGCTGCGGGATGTTCGAAAGGCATCCAGCCGAGCCGAAGTCCGACAGATGCTCGACGAAGCAGACGGCCAAGCGACATCACGTCCTTCTGAAAGTTAGCCGTCAGGTTTGCT
>CAUJKI010000055.1 GCA_963205015.1 Pseudomonadota bacterium | reverse complement strand
CGTCTTGCCGGCGCCGTTGCGCCCGACGAGACAGACGACCTCCTGGGGTCCGACGCTCAGCGACACGCCGTGCAGGATGTGCGCGGGGCCGCGGTAGGTGTCGATCGCATTGACCTCGAGCACGGCTCAGTCCTTTCGTGCAAAAGCCGAGGTATCGGCCGAGCCGAGCAAGGTCATCGCGACCTGCTCGTTGTTACGGATCTCGTCGGGCGTGCCCTGGGCCATGACGACGATGCGGTCCGAGTACTTGAAGACGACATCCATGTCGTGCTCGACGATCACCGCCGTGATGCCCTCGCCGCGCACCACGGAGGCAATGGTGTCCATGATCTGGCCCTTGTCGCGGGTGCTGACGCCGCTCGTCGGCTCGTCGAGGAACAGCAGCTTCGGCTTCAGCGCATAGGCCAGCGCCACGTCGAGGAGCTTGCGCTCGCCCTGGGAGAGATCGCGGGCATTGTCATTGCGCTTGGCGGCAAGACCGAACTGGCTGAGGACCGTGTCGGCCTCCTCGGTGACAGCGTGGTCGAGATGGGCGAGCTTGGCGAGGTGCGTGGTCTTTCCCTCGCGTGAGAAGATCGCCAGCGCGACGTTGTCGAAGGTTGTAAGATCATCGAACACGTTGACGAGCTGGAAGCTGCGCGCGATGCCGGCCCGCACACGCTCCGTCCGCGTTGTCCGCGTGATGTCCTCGCCCCGGAAGAGGATTTGTCCCGACTCGACCTCGAGCAGCGCGCTGATCACATTGATGAGCGACGTCTTGCCGGCGCCGTTGGGGCCGACCAGGGAAATGAACTCACCCTCCTCGATACTGAGATTGACGTGGTCGACGGCTCGCGTCTCACCGAAGTACCGCTTGAGCTCTATGGTCTGCAGGAGTGCCATGTCAGCCCCTCCTCAGCATGCGGGCGATGCGCCCGAGCGTACCGACGATGCCGGTCGGCATCAGCATGACCAGCACGACGAGCACGCTGCCGAGTACGAGCTGCCAGTACTGCGAGCCCGCGACGGCATAGACCTTGAGATAGTTGAACGAGATCGCCCCGATGATCGGGCCGGCAAAGTTGCGGAAGCCGCCGAGCACGGTCATGAACACGATCTCGCCAGAGAATGGCCAGTAGAGGATATCGGGTGTCGTGAGACCGTTGAGCGGCACCCAGAGGGCGCCTGCAAGCCCCGTGAACGTCCCCGAGATCACGAAGGCGAGCCAGCGGAAGCGCTGCACCGGCACGCCGACGAAACCGGCGCGCACCTCATTGTCGCGGATCGCCTGCAGCGCCTTGCCGAAGGGCGAATGCACGATGATCCACATGATCACCACGGCAATCAGGAATATCACCAGCACATAGTAGTAGTAGCTGTAGACGAACCTCTGGTAGGCGCCGGATCCGGTGAAATCGAACAGGCCGCCAACGAGCGTGATGCGGTTGCGCGGCACGCGGATGCCGTCGGTGCCACCCGTTATCCAGAAGAACTTGAAGGCGAGACTCCAGAGCACCTGGGAGAGCGCGAGCGCGAGGATGCTGAAGAAGATGCGCGTGTGGCGGACGCAAACATAGCCGAAGATGGCCGAGATCACGAGAGACGCGAGGACTCCGCCGAGAATGCAGAGCTCCATGGACTGGACATGCAGGTCGCGCACGATGAACGCGACCGTATAAGCGCCCATGCCGAAGTAAGCCGAATGGCCGAACGAGAGGAGACCGGTGTAGCCGAGCAGCAGATTGAAGCCGAGCGCGGCAATGGCGAATGTGAAGCCGTAGATCAGCAGCTCGGTCTGATAGAGGCCGATGAACCGCGGCAGGAACCCCAGGGCAATGATGATGGGAATGCCAATGGCGAGCAACATCGGGATCGACGGTGCGGAGCGCGAGATTTGTGACATCGATCAGGCCCTCCCGAACAGCCCGGTCGGGCGAATGAGCAGCACCACGGCCGCAATGAGGTAAAGCACGGCGAGCTCGATCTCCGGAAAGAATTGAATACCGGCCGTTCGGACGAAGCTGACAATGAGCGCGCCGACGAGCGCCCCCTCAAGGCTGCCGAGGCCGCCGATCACGATCACGACAAAGGCGAGGATCAGCGCGTCAACACCCATGCCGAGCACGGCCGCCTGCGCCGGCACGACCACCGCACCGCCGAGGCCTGCCATGAAGCAGCCGATGGCAAAGGCCTGGACGTAGATGCGCCCGACGTTGATGCCAAGCGCGGAGGCCATGCGGCGATCCTGGGAAGTGGCGCGCAGGATGACACCGAAACGCGAGCGGTAAATGAATGCCCACAGCCCGACCGCCGAGATGATGCCGATGGCGATAACGATCAGGTTGTAGGCCGGATAGAGCAGCCCGCCGATCCGGATGCTGCCCATGCCGTCCATGATCGAGCCCGCGCTCAGCGGTGTGCCGCCGAACACGAGCTTCATGACGTCGTCGAGAATCATCAGGAGCCCGAAGGTAACGAGCAGGATGTATTCCTCCGGCCGGCCGTAGAGCGGACGCAGCAGCGTTGGCTCGATCACCGCGCCCACGGCGGCAATTGCAAGCGCGCCGATCGGCAGGATGAGAAGCTGCCCGATCAGAGCAAGGCCGCCAGTGCTCGAGGCGCCGAACACCGCGCCGACCGCCCAGGCCGACACGAACGCACCCAGCGCGTAGAAAGTGCCGTGCGCGAGATTGACGATGCGCATGACGCCGTAGATGAGGCTCAGCCCCGCGGCAATGAGAAAGAGGACAGCGGCATAGAAAATTGAATTCAGCGTTTGAATGATCAATGTATCCATAGCTGCACCATATGCGCGTTTCCCGAAATGCCGATCGCCGGTCGCTTTTGCGCCCTATCCAGGGGCATCGACGCGGAAGCGCAGGACCCGTGCCGGTGGATCGAGGGCGTTGCCGTCCAGGAGAATGCCGAGAATGATCGTGTACTCACCTGATGGCAGGCGCTCATTGAATTCGATGGAAAACTGGCCATCCTCCCCCCAATGCATCTTGTCGACCTTCAGGACCTTTCCGTCCGGCCCGATGAGCAGATAACGCGAGACGACGAGGAGGCCTTGCACCCCGCGCGTCGTGGTCCTGAGCAGCGGTTCCTTCGTCGCCTTGTATTCGCGCCCCGCCTTCAGGATCAGCTCGGCGTCGGCGCGCACGATGATCCGGCCGGCTGCCTCGGTGACCTCCGCAACCACAGCGCGCGGCGGATTGACGAAGCGGTCGAACGTGCCGAAACCGAGCGGATAGGCGATCTCGCGGACCGCCTCCAACACCACCGACTGCGCGTTCCACGACTTCAGGCGGTAGGGGCCGTTGGAGACGAGCAGGTGGTCGTGCTTCCCGGCGAACGCGCCGAGCGCGCGCCAGCGCGCCTGCGCCTCCTCGGGCGTGACGAGCTCCTTCAGGACCTCGGGGCGATGGCTCGAACGCTCGAACTCGGCGATCAGCGCCTTGAGCTTCGCGCCGAGCACAGGATCGCGCACGAGATCGAGCCAGGGCACCTTGCGGCGGGCCGCCTCCCGCTCGGAGAACGCCGCAAAGCCCCGCGTCACGGCTTCCTCCATCAGCACCATGAGATGCCAGGGAACCGTGCTCCAAGGCGGCGCCAGCGCCGCAAGCTGCGTCTCGTCGCCCGGCGCATCCCTGAGATAGACCTCCAGCACCGGTGTCGAGACGACGATCTCAAGGCCCTCGGCAATGGCATGCGTGGTCTTCTCGATGTCGATCAGCTTGAGCGCGACCAGACGCTCGTCGATAGCGGCAAAGAGCGGAGCGAGGCGCGGCTCGCGGAGCCGATCGGCCGGGCCCGCGCCGCTACCCCAGCGGTAGACGAAGGCGAACGGATAGAGGAGATCGGCGGCCGTCATCTCGGTGCCGTCCTCGAAAGGTGATGCAAGCACCCGATAGGTCACCTTCACCGAGGCGACACTGCGCTCACCGACAGGCTGGAGCGCGCCGCCGGCCTCGGGGCGCACGGCATCGGCAGGCACCTTGATGCCGCCGGACTGGCCGAGCGTGCGCAGAACTTCCGCCTGCACGCGGTTCGGCATCCAGCTCGCATTGAACGGAAAGGGGATCATCGCGGGATCGCCGATCGCGGACCAGACGAGTCGCCCCGTCGTATCGGCAAATCCCGCAACCGGGTTCCATGCTGCAGCCGCCGGCGCGCGCACGCCGAGATGCAGCTTGCCGTTCCAGGGGTAGTCCTTGAGCTTCACGGTGCGGATGAAGAGCGGCGAATTGAGTCCATCGAGCGAGTCGAAGGCGACGTTCTCGACACCGGCGGGATAGATGCCGTTGAAATACTCGCGACGCGGCACATAGCCCGCCACCATGCGCGAGCAGTCGCGGGTGAGGAGGTCGACCACGCTCCGCTCGAGATCGACGCGCTCGGCAAGGCCGCGTGCCTCGCCTCGGATCAGATGCTCGCGCTCGTCATCGACCGCCTCGCGCGCAGCAGCATCGAGTGCCGGCGCCAGCAACAGATGGGCCTGAAACCAGCCTTCCTTCACCCACGGCGGCCCTGACCAGTCGCCGGTGAACTGCACACCGGCCGTGGCGAGGAGGTCGTCGACCGGCACGGCCTCGATCGTGACCCCTGCCTGCTCGACGACGCGCCCGAAACTGGCGGCGACGATCGCCTCAGCGAGCACACCACGCGCGCCAACCGCCATCGTCCCAGCTGCGGGGATCTCGGCCGTGGCCACCCGCTTTGCCGCCTCGATACGGTCGAGATGATGCAGGGCGTCGCTGTGATAGGGCGTGATGGGATAGGGATGAAAAACGAAGCCGGCCGCACTCTCGCTGCTGAGCGTCGCGAGCAGTCTGCGGGCGGCGGCACAGCGCCTCTCGCCGCTCGAGAAGGCCGGTGAGGTGGCATCGAAGCTGATGACGATGAACGTCCCGAGCGCCGTCGCGAGCTTCACGTGGTTCGGTGGTGATCCCTTGAAGGCCGGCGTCGCGCCGACATAGGCGTGCAGCGACTCGTCAGCAAGCCCCCGCGCCGCCGCCACGGGATCGACGACATCGATACGGATCTCGTCGGGATAGTAGGACGGATAGTGTCCGACCGAGTGACCGGCGACGCCGTAGCCGCCGGCCACGGCGAGAACCGATACGAAGAGCGCCGTGACCGCACGCCGCTTCCTAGGCGGGCGCAGGCGGCCGGAAGACGCGACGCAACGCGCGCCCCTCCGCTTACCGGCGGCTCTGCCCAAGCCCCACCACATGGTTGGAAACGTCCCTGTGTTCCCGGCAGCCGGCGGCCGGGCGCGAGGCACGGCAGCCGGCCAAACCTAGGCTTGGCTCAGGTGAGCCAGGTCGTCTTCAGCCAGTTGGCTGCGGCCGTCGACTCGTTGTGGCCCTGGCCCGGCTTCGGCCAGTTCGGCGGCGCCGTGATGTCACGGATCGGGATCGTGATGATCGATTCCGGATCCCAGATGGGGAACTCATACTTGGGATCGTTCTTGGTCATCCCAATCACGGCATCCTTGTAGCCCTGATGGTTGTCGGGCCGGATGTAGGTGTAGCCCGACGGCGCATCGATACCCATGCCTTCCAACATGGTGATGATGGCATCGTCGTCCGGCCAACCACCGACCAGCGCGTTGGCCTTCTCGACTGCCGCCTTGAGCAGGTAGAGCGACGTGTAGGCGCCATCCGCCTCGAAGCTCGGATACTCGTTCCAGCGCTTGTAGTAGCGCTCGACGAAGCTGTCGTTGATTGGCCAGCGGCCCTTGCCGGGGAACGTGAAGAAGTAGTTGGCGTGAGCGCCGGCGAGCACGCCCTCGGGATGGTCCTTGCCGATTGCGTGCGGCTGGCCACCGAAGGCGAGCGTCGTTGCGACTTTCATCTTGTCGAAGAGACCGTAGCGCAGCGCCTGCTTGTAGAACGCCACGTAGTCGCCGCCCCACACGCCGCAGATCAGAATATCCGGCTTGTCGGAGATCAGCTTGGTGATATGCGGCGTGAAATCCGTCGTGCCGAGCTTCGGCCAGGCTTCCGAAACCGACGTCGCGCCGGGCACGAGCTTCTGGTAGGCGAGCATGAAGTGCTCATGCACGTTGCGGCCGTAACTGTAGTCCGGCTGAAGCGAAGCGACGCGCTTCGCGTGGGGCCACGCTTTCGCCGCGCCGACTGCCGAGGTAATGCCGTCCGCAGACTGGATGTTGGTCACGCGGAAAACGTACTTCGGCTTGGGTACCGCCTTGTCGAACAGGAAGTCGGTGCAGCCGTCGTTGAAGAGGGTCAGCACGCCGAGCTCCTCGGCCACGGGTCCAAGCGCCGGCGTGTTGCCGCTTGAGACGATGCCGGTGAAGAGGTCGATGTTCTCGGAGAGCTTCATGCGGCGAAGCTCTTTGACGTTGGCGTCCGTGCCGGCGGCCTCGTCCGCGAGAATGGTCTCGATCTTGCGCCTTCCGAGCAGGCCGCCCTCGGCGTTGATCTCCTCGGCGGCCATCAGGTGGCCTTTGCGGCCAGGCTCGCCCAGCAGATTGGCGGGGCCGGTGAGGAAGGTAATGTGGCCCGTCTTGAACGGCTTATCGGGAATGTTGCCTTTGGGCTTGTAGGCCGCTTGGATCGGGCGGGGGCCGGCGAAGTAGGCGGCTGATCCGGATGCCGCCGCTGCGGCACCCACGGTGAGCTTGTTCAGGAACGATCTGCGATCAAGAGGATTCATTAGGGACACCTCCCTGTGTTCAACTCAAGCGATTCTCCATGCTCTTTTTTTCTTGGCTGCCTGCGCCCTGACGGGCTTCTGCACCGGCAGGCTAGCACGCCAGATCGGAGCCCGCTATCCTCGCACGACTGCCGAGTTGCCAATTACGAGCAATACTGACTTCTATTGGGGGGCCGCTATGAATGCGGATGAAATTGCATTCGGCCCGCTCCAGCTCAATTTCGGTCAGGGCACATTGCTATTGCCAAGGAACGCCTGCGCGACAGGACGATCGCATTGGTTGAGGTAGCACGACGCGTCGGCTATGGCCCGGCGAGCACGTTCAGCACGGCCTTCAGCCGCTATGTGGGGCAGCCGCAGGGACGGTTTGCGCGCATCGCCGCCGAGCGCGATGCTGCAAGGGCGAGCTCTTACACGTAGAGCGCGCCAGCCACTCCGTGGGTGAACCCGTTTGCGAATGTGGCCGATGGACACGCATCGCGGCTGCTCAGGAAGGCGTCATCTGCGTCGCGGCGGCCATCCAGTACGTCGCGATAGAGCTGCGCGATGGCCACCATATCGCACGTGTGTGGCGACAAGCGCAAAGACGAGACGCCGATGTTCACCAAGTCGTTAGCGTCCCTCAGAAGATTGCAGAACGTGTGCGACAGCGTCTGGACGCCATTGACGACAAGGAAGGGCTCGCCGTCGAGCGTCTCGACGACCGCTCCGTCAGCATCCTGGTCGCAGACGAACTGGCATGAGTCCTTCGAATGGCCGTGCAAGCGCGCGTGATAGCAGCGTGCGGATATGGCGAGTGGCGTGCGTCCAAAAGCCCACACCTCGATCGTGACATCCGGTATCGCTGAACAGATGGCTTCGATCGATGATCTTGGCAGCTCCGGCGGCAGGGCGATGAGGCGAGCACCGCGACTGACGAGGAATTCGAGCGTGCCTTCATTGTATACGTTGACGAACGGGCCAATCGCATGCGGCCGGCCTGCCACCGCGGGCAGCATGGACACGTCGTTGACCTCGACCATATGGCGTCCGTTGACGAGTTCGGCATCATGCCGCGCTTCGCGCCTGAGCGTCGGCAGTACCAGGGAGCTCAGCAGAACCTCCTTTCCTGCGTGTTCGAGCCGCTCGATCACGTCCGGCAGGACGTCGGCGAGGAAAGGCTGACGCTTTGAGCAAACGACCTCGCCGATGCATACGTGATCAATCGGAGCTTCGTCCGCGATGCGAAAGTAGAAGTCACGCCAGCGATCGGCTGGCCAGTTGAACAGGACCGGTCCGAGGGTCAGAGTCGTGCTCTTCATGGCCTATCCTTCGTCGTAGCCTCAACGCCACGTCTTGACGTACGCGCCGCAGGTCGCGCTCTGCCCCTCGCTCAATTGCTTGAGGACACCGAGGGGGATCTCGGTGCCGCTCGCCATTGCATCCAATGCGGCGCGGAACGCGCCAACGACGGCTTTCGTATAGGCGCGGCTGCGCTGCCGCCCTTCGATCTTGAGCGCTTTGACACCGGCACGGCCGAGCGCCGGGAGCAGCTTGCTTGCATCGAGGCTGACGGCGTCCTCGAAGACCTGACCGATCGCTCCCTTTGCCTGGAAGGCGCCCTTGCACAGCGTGGGGTAGGCCGCCGGTTGGTTCGCGGGGATGCGGTTGATCGTGAAGTCTCCGAGGCGCGAAACGAATTCCCCATTGGCCTCATGATAACTGACGTGACTTGCCGGAGAGCAGACGCCATGCATGTTGGGCGACAGGCCGGTCGCATAGGACGAAAGCGAGCACCGCCCCTCCGCCATCACGCACAGGCCGCCGAATACGAATACTTCCGTTTCGCAGGAGATCCGATTGTTGATGTCCGCGATCTCGGGGACGCTCAGCACCCGGGGCAGGACAACGCGCTTCACGCCAAATGCTTCGGTGTAGAAGCGGATGCACTCGCTGCTGGCGGCCGCGGCCTGGACGGACAGGTGCAGGCGCAGATCGGGATGGCGATCCGCCGCGTAGGACAAGATGCCGATATCGGCGACGATCACCGCGTCTGCACCGAGCGCAGCCGCGTCATCGATGGCGCGTCGCCACAATTCGATATCGCCTGCGCGCGGGAACGTGTTGACGGCGATGAAGACCTTGCAGTCCCTCCGGTGCGCATAATCGATGGCCGTCGCCATATCCGATCGGCTGAAGTTCAGGCCGGGAAAGTTGCGGGCATTCGTCTCATCCTGAAAGCCGCAATAGATGGCATGGGCTCCAGCGTCCACGGCCACCCGCAGGGCCGCAGGCGTCCCTGCCGGACAGATCAGCTCCAGATCGCTCGCGTCCGTTGGCATCATCGTCTGACCGGATCGCCTCCAACTTTACTTCCCGAGCCGGCCTCATCCGCCAGCAAGCCCCGGAGCAGCTTTCCGGGTTGGCTGATCCACAATTCGACCAAGGCCGCGGCCTCGCGGAGAAGTGTGATCTCGGCGGCATCAACCGCATTACGCAAAGCCAGCACTGCCGCGATATCGCCTGTTACGACGATCTCGCGCGAGAAGAACAGCGCATCTCCGTCTGCCTCGCCGTCGACAAGCCCCATGAGCGCCGCCAGCGTCCCCGTGATCCGCGCATGGAGCATCCGCTCTTCGAGCGAACGCATGAGGCGAACACCCGCCGTGCCGTCGCGCAGCTCGATCTCCATCGCGAATGGGACATCGACTGGATCGATTCCAAAGCGCAGCAGATCGGTGCGGCCGATGCGCTCGAGTATATCGGGATGACGCGCGACGATGCTGCTCGTGAGCTGCCTCAGGAACACTTCGAGCGGCAACAGAGGCAGCGGGCGCAGTGCGGAAGAGACGAGATCCGGAACGCGGAAATCATGCCTGAACGACAAAGTGAACATGGCGTCCCCTCATGCGCCCGCCGCTCTGCGCGAGGCATGCCTTTGTAGTCGACGCCAGGGCAAGAGGACTTAACCAAAGTCAAGGAGAATTGCAGTTATCGACCCGAAAAGTCACCGCGCTTTTGGAGGCAGCGGCAGTGACCTTTCGCAATGTGCCGACCTTTCGGGACCTGCGCGCATTTCTCGAGTTCCTGAATACCTCCGATCGGCTGCGGAGAGTGACGCCGCCTGTCTCCACCATCCTCGAGATGACGGAGATCCACCGGCGCGTGCTCGAGCGACGTGGTCCCGCACTTCTTTTCGAGAACGTGAGTCTGGCGAGCGGCGTGAACGCCGGCATGCCCGTGCTCGTCAATCTCTTCGGATCGATCGAACGCGTCGCATGGGGCCTCGGCGTAACGCGCGAGCGGATATCCGCGCTTGGAGAGCTGCTCGCGCGACTGCGGGAGCCGGAGCCGATCGATGGCTTCAAGGGCTTGCGCGAAAGCTGGCCGCTCATAAAGGCCGCGCTGACAGTCCTGCCGTCGATGGTGAGCCGCCCCGCGGTGCAGGAGGTGGTCCATGTCGATCGTGACGTAGATCTCACGAAGCTGCCGATTCAGACCTGCTGGCCTGGGGAACCGGCGCCGTTGATCACATGGCCCCTCGTCATCACGCGCCCACCTGCGTCGGACGATATCGCCGACTACAATGCCGGTGTCTATCGCATGCAGGTTCTGGATCGTGACCGGTGCATCATTCGTTGGCTCGCGCATCGTGGCGGCGCCGCACATCATCGATTGTGGGCTGCTGCTGGGCAGGAGATGCCCGTCGCCGTCGCCATCGGCGCCGACCCGGCGACGATGCTGTCGGCGGTGCTGCCGCTCCCTGAAGGAATGTCGGAGCTGCGGTTCTCGGGCGTCCTGCGCGGGGAGCGGCCGCGGCTTGCCCGCTGCATGACGCAGCCGCTGCTGGTGCCTGCAGATGCCGAGATCGTCATCGAAGGCACCGTTTCTCCCAGCGAGACCGCACCGGAAGGCCCGTACGGCGACCATACCGGCTACTACAATGCCGTCGAAAGCTTCCCCGTCATGCGCGTCACTGCGATCACGAGCCGGCGTGCACCCATCTACGTTTCGACCTACACCGGACGTCCGCCCGACGAGCCCTCGATCATCGGAGAGGCGCTGAACGAGCTCTTCGTACCGATCCTGCGCGGCCAGATCCCGGAAATCGTCGATTGCTGGCTTCCACCTGATGCCTGCTCCTATCGCGTGGCGGTGGTCTCGATCCGCAAGCGGTATCCTGGTCATGCGCGGCGTGTGATGATGGCGCTGTGGGGAATGATGGTCCAGTTCTCCTACACAAAGACGATCGTCGTTGTTGATGATGACATTGATATTCGCAATCCTCGAGATGTGCTGTGGGCCTTGTCGACGCGCATGGATCCAAGTCGCGACCTCGTAGTGATCGACCGGACCCCGATCGACTATTTGGATTTCTCCTCGCCGGTGAGCGGCCTTGGCGGAAAGCTCGGGATCGATGCGACGAACAAGATCGGAGCGGAGACAAGCCGGGAATGGGGACGCCCGCTGACCCCAGATCGGGCGGTCATGGATCGCGTGGACCGCATGTGGTCGCGGCTCGGCCTCGATGGCGTACCAGAGTCGACCAATGGGAGCGGTCGATGATCCGCCAGCGCGTCGTGCTCGGCATCAGCGGCGCATCCGGCGCGGCCATCGGCGTGCGCATCGCTGAGATACTCGGTCAGATGCCGGAGATCGAGACACATCTGGTCATTTCCCCCGCCGCGCAGAGAACGCTCTCCATAGAAGTGGGCCCCGATGCGGTTGATCATCTCGAACGTTGCGTCGCAAAGC
>CAUJKI010000054.1 GCA_963205015.1 Pseudomonadota bacterium | reverse complement strand
ATCCGCAGTCAGAAACATCGTCCTCGTGGAAGTGGATGGCGCCGTATTGCGCCGGCGCATGGCGGAAGCACATCTCGCGTCCCGTCCAGTTCGATCCGGTCATGGCGCGCGCCGGCAGGTTCACGAGCCGCCCGTGGTGCTTGCCGGGTCCTGCATCGACTAGGCGGAGCGACGACATATCCTGCGAGAAATCCCAGCTCGCAATCACGCCGGGCGCGGCCGGGTCGGCGGCGAGTGCCTCGACCGTCGCCCCAGTGGCGGCCGCCGCCGCGATCACGGGGCGCTCGATCTTGCCATTGAAATGACCTTTCACGGGCGAGCCGCCGAGCGCTCCGATGATCCAAGGCATGCCGGCGGCAGGAAGGGCGGTTGCGCCGGCCTCGAGCTTGGCGCTCGCCATGCGCGGCGTGCCGAAGGGCCGCCCGCCTTCAAGGCGGACCTGCCCTGCCGTGAGCGTCGCCGTGGCGGCGTCGTATACGGCAAACACGCGGTACCAGCGGCGCTCCTCGAGCGGGACGCGCGTCTTGATGCGCGTTGCGCCGAGCATGGCCTCGACGCTGCCGTCCTCGCCCACCGCGAGCGCCATGCCGCGCCGGACGGCCGGATCGTAGACCGAGAGCACGCCCTGGCGTCGCCCGATACCCGGACGGGTCGGCCAGATGGTGGCGATGAGGCTCAGGCTGCCGAGGGCGCCGAGGTCGACGTTCTGCTCGACGATGCCGTGGGAACCGGCGTGCACGGGCTGGAAGCGCCCATTGTGGTTACCGGTGAAGTCCGCCTCGACCGCTTCCTCGACGAGGCCGGGACCGGCCGGGTTCGCGTCGGCCGAGATCACGCGCACGAGCCGCGCTGCATAGGGCGCATCGTCCACGCTCGAGACCTTGAACTCGATGGTCTCTCCCGGCCGGACGGACATCCGATCGGCATAGGCGGCAAGTGGCAGCATCCTGAGGTTCCCCGTTTTAGGCATTCCACTCCGAATGGGGAAACCGATGCAGAGCGAAGTCAAGGATTTCGCACGCGAGGCGGCTTCGCTCGAGCCGCAATTCTCGACGATCTGCTGAACTTTTGGGCGCTCCTTAAGTCCAGATTGCCAAAATCCCCCCGACCGTCCGATACTCGCGATGGACACTGTCCTTTCGAGGACAGCTACGGATTCGCTCCGCACACGTCCGCTTAAGTCCAGGGAGAGACAAAGAAATGACAGAACTACCGAAGACGATGAAACGGCGCCAGTTCCTGAAAGGAGCTGCCGTTGCGGGCGCTGCTGCGGGGACCTCGGCACTCGTTACGCCGGCCATCGCGCAGTCCCGCATCGAATGGAAGATGGTGACGACGTGGCCCAAGAATTTCCCGGGCCAGGGCACCGGTGCTGTGCGCTTTGCGAACTCGGTCGAGGCTGCCACCGAGGGCCGCCTGAAGATCACGGTCTATTCGGCCGGTGAGATCGTGCCGCCGTTCGAGAGCTTCGACGCCGTCACGCGTGGCGCCGCTGACCTCATGCACGCGACGCCCTACTACTGGCCGAACAAGAGCAAGGCGCTCATGTTCTACTCGACGGTCCCGTTCGGTCTCACGACCGCCGAGCAGGAAGCCTGGATGCAGTACGGTGGCGGCCAGGAGCTCTGGGACAAGGTCCTCGATCCGTTTGGCCTCAAGGGCTTTCACGCGGGCTCGACCGGCGTGCAGATGGGCGGCTGGTTCAACAAGGAGATCACCGGCCCGGCCAGCGTCAGCGGCATGAAGATGCGCATTCCGGGGCTCGGCGGCGAAGCGCTCAAGAAGATGGGCCTCACGGTCGTCAACCTGCCGGGCGGCGAAATCTTCGCGGCACTGCAGTCCGGCGCGATCGATGCAACCGAGTGGGTCGGCCCCTGGAACGACCTGACGTTCGGCTTCTACAAGGTTGCGAAGTATTACTATTGGCCGGGCATGCACGAGCCCGGCACCCAGATCGAGGTGACGGTCGACAAGAAGAAGCTGACCGCGCTGCCGAAGGACATCCGCACGATCCTCGAGGCCTGCATCGCGCAGGAGAATCTGAGGTTCACGGCCGAGTTCAACGCTCGCAACGGCGCCTCGCTGCAGACGCTGATCGGAACGCACAATGTTCAGCTGAAGCGCTTCCCGAACGACTTCTTGCAGGTCTACGGCGAGAAGTGCGGCGAGGTGATTCAGGAGCTGCGCGATGGCGGCGATGCGGTGACCAAGGAAGTCATCGAGTCGTTCCTCAAGGCGCGCCGCGAGCAGTCGAGCTGGAACCGTATCGCCGAGCAGGGCTTCCTCAATGCCCGCCTGCTCGACTACAAGTTCCCGACCTGACGTCACCCTGACGGTCTGAACAAGAAGCCCCGGGGCACACCGTGCCCCGGGGCTTTGTCTTATCTGCTTCGGGGCGCCTAGCCGAAGAAGCCGGAGCCCTTGATCAACATGCTGACCGCGATGATGAGCAGCAGGATGTGCGCGAGCAGGAAATGCTCGGTGACGAGCTGACCTTTGATGATACCAGGCCGTCCAGGCCGATCGACGGTCTTCCACAGGACGACGAGGGTCACCGCCCAGATGGCCAGCAGGGCCACACCCCACTCAATCTCCGCAAGGTTCATGGTGCGATCGACGTCCTATTTCTTCGGGGAGAACGGGTTGTCGGATTCGATCGGCATTCCGTCCTTATCGAACTTCGTCGTGCCGAGGATCGAATCGAGGCTGCGCGGTTGCGGCTTCTGGTCTGTGCCGGGCTGTCCGGGCGTCTGCGGTGCGTGGATCGCCGGAGGCGGGTTGCCGAAGAGATAGTTCGGCAGCCACGTCGCTGTCGCTGGGAATGCCCAGACGAGACCGAGTGCGAACATCTGCAGCCATGTCCAGGAGATCGAGCCGATCCAGATCTCTCCTGTCGTGATGCTCGGGGGCGCGATGCTGCGCATGTAGAACAGCGTGAAGCCGAAGGGCGGCGTGAGGAAGCTCGTCTGCAGATTGACGCCGATCAGAATGCCAAGCCAGATCGGATCGACGCCAAGCCCGAGCAGGGCCGGGCCGCACACCGGCAGCATGATCAGGATGATCTCGAACGTATCGAGGAAGAAGCCGAGGATGAACATGATGAACAACACGACGAACAATGCGCCGGTGATGCCGCCGGGTACATTCCTCAATGCCGTCTCGACCATGTGCTCGCCGCCGAGACCGCGGAATACCAGTGAGAACAGCGATGCGGCAATGACGATCACGAAGATGACGGCAGTCGTCATCATGGTGTTCATGGACGCATAGCGCAGCGTCGCAAACGACATTTTCCCGTTGAACGCCGCAAGGATCATGGCGCCGATCGCACCGACGGATGCGGACTCGGAGGGCGTCGCAAAGCCGAGAAGGATGCTGCCGAGAACAGCGAGCACGAGCATCAGCGGTGGAATGAGAGCCGATACGATGCGCCAGGAGAGGCCGGCCCGCTCGTCCTCGGTCATCTTCATCGCCGGCACTTCGTCCGGCTGAAAGACGGCCTTGTAGACGATCCACAGCAGGTAGAGGCCAACCATCATGAAGCCGGGAATAAGCGCGCCCGCAAAGAGATCGCCGACGGAGATCGGATCAGGCGTGAAGTTGCCGCGCCGGAGCTGAGCTTCCTGGTTGATGCCGGCGAGAAGATCGCCGACGAAAATCAAGACCGTCGACGGCGGAATGATCTGGGCCAGCGTTGCTGACCCACAGATGACGCCCGTCGACACCCGATTGGCGTATCCCGCGCGCAGCATCGTCGGGAGCGCGATCAGACCCATGGTGATGACCGTGGCCCCGACGACGCCCGTCGAGGCCGCGAGCAGGGCGCCGACGATGATCACCGAGTAGGCCAGGCCGCCTCGCAGCTTGCCGAAGAGTTGCCCCATGGTCGTCAGCAGGCTCTCGGCAATCCCGGATTTCTCCAGGATCAATCCCATGAATATGAAGAGCGGGACGGCGACGAGAACATCGTTTGTCATGCTCCCGAGATATCGGGATGGAATGCCGTTCAGGATGGAATAATCGAAGGCACCCAGTGCATGACCGAGGAAGGCGATCATGATCGAGGTGCCGGCAAGTGTCAGCGCGATCGGATAGCCGAACATCAGCGTGACGCAGATGCCGATGAACAGCATGATGGACAGGATGTCGCCGGTCGAAAGGGCGCTCAGCATAGGCAAAAAGACCTGATCCGGAGGTTGCAAAGTGAGGGCTTAAGAGGTTGCCTCACCGAGGCCGGCGATTTCCCGCTTGGGAGCGAGATGCTCTGCATCATTGAGAATGAGTATCGCCCGTGCGCAGTTGGCGAGGCCCTGCATCGCCATCAGCACCACAAAGCCCAAAATGGCGCCCTTCAGAACATAGAGGCCGGGCATGCCGCCAACCTGCTGCGATGTCTCCCCCAGCCGTACGGAGGCAAGAAAATAGCCCCACGTGTAGTAGCCGATGATGGCAAGCCACGGGAACAGGAAGACGCAGGAACAGAAGATCTCCATCTTCGCCTTGAGCTTCGGGCTCCAGCGCGCAGAGACGATGTCGACGCTCACGTGCCGGCCGGCGAGGAACGCGTAGCCGGAGCCGAGCATGAACGACAGGCCGTACGTCCACACGTACATCTCCTGCATCCACACGTAGCCAGTATGGAAAGCGTAGCGAATGACGACGACGACGAAGCAGATAATGACGGTGGCTAAACTGAGCCAGCCGACCACCTGGCCGACCTTCTCATTCACCCACTCCGCAAAGCGGATGTAGCTGGCGAGTGCCCCCATCCAAATTCCTCCCTCGCACGCCGAGCGCGCGGCCCCATTCGCAATTCGCGTGCTGGTCTAGCAGCATATTTCTGCCAGGAAAACCGCAAATATCAGGCATAATCGGGCCGTAGAGGCCCCTTCCGCCTAGGTCGCCCGTGTCCCAAGCTCCAGGCTTCCGAGCAGGTCGGGCATCCGGTCGATGACGAGATCGGCGCCGAGATCCGCGACAGGACCGTGCGGATAACCATAGCTGACAGCAATGACAGGACAGCCGGCGGCGCGCGCCGATCCGACGTCGGAGCGACTGTCGCCGACGACCAACGCCTGTTGCGGGCGTGCACCCAGGGTCGTCAGCGCAGCGAGCAGCATGTCAGGGGCCGGTTTGCGCGGGAGGTCGTCGCGGGCGCCGACGACCGCGGTAAAGAATGGCGCAATCCCGAGCGCGCGAAGCGCGATCGCCGTGATATGCGCGGCCTTGTTGGTGCAAATGCCGAGCGGCACCCCACGGCCGCGAAGTTCCGTCAGCGTCTCCATGACGCCGGGATAGAGGCCTCGCCCCGCCTCCGAGACTTCGGCATAAACCTTGTAGAACGAGGTCATCATCGCATCGAAGAGATGATCCTCGATGTGGGAGCCGCGCGCGGCAAGAGCGCGCTGCAGCGCGACCTTCGCGCCGCCACCGATGAAAGTCTGCACTTCGGTCAACGGAAACGGCGGCTGCCCGATCTCCGCCATTGCCGTGTTGAGCGCCCGTGCGATCTCAGGTGCGCTGTCGACCAGTGTGCCGTCGAGATCGAAGACGATCGCCTTGGGGGCGAACTTCCGGCCGGTGCCGCTCATCGGGCGAGGGCCGCCACGCCGGGTAGTTCGCGCCCCTCGAGCCATTCGAGGAAGGCGCCGCCGGCCGTTGAAACGTAGGTGAAATCGTCGGCTACGCCGGCAGCATTGAGCGCCGCAACCGTATCGCCGCCACCGGCCACCGAGACGAGCTTGCCCGCCTTGGTCATGGCTGCGGCCTGCTGCGCGAGGGCGAAGGTCCCTTCGCCGAACGGTGCGATTTCGAAAGCACCGAGCGGGCCGTTCCACAACAGCGTTCGGCAGCCCTCGATGACCTGGGAGAGGTGGGCAATGGACTTGGGCCCAACATCCAGAACCATCTGATCGGCCGGGATGGCCGTCACATCGACGACCCGGCTTGCGGCGCCCGCCTTGAATTCGCCGGCAACCACGCCGTCGACCGGCAGCGCGATCGTGCAGCCTTTGGCCGACGCAGCATCCATGATCTCGCGCGCGGTGCCGACGAGATCGGGCTCGGCGAGCGACTTTCCGATCGCATGGCCCTGCGCCAGAAGGAAGGTATTTGCCATCCCGCCGCCGATGATCAGGTGGTCGACCTTCGCCATGAGGTTGGTGAGCACGGGGATCTTGGTCGACACCTTGGCACCGCCGACGACGGCAGCCGTCGGGCGTTTGGGATGCTCGAGCGCGGTCCTCAGCGCGTTGATCTCCTCCATGAGCAGTGGTCCGGCGTAGGAGGGCAGCAGGCGCGTGATGGCGTCGGTCGAGGCATGGGCACGATGGGCGCAGGAGAAGGCATCGCCGACGAAGATGTCGCCGAGTTTTGCCAGCGCCGCGGCGAGCTCGGGATCGTTTTTCTCCTCGCCCTTGTGATAGCGCAGGTTCTCGAGCACCAGGATGCCGCCGTTGGCGAGACCCGCGACGGCTTTGGCCGCTACCTCCCCGACGCAGTCCTCTGCGAAGGCCACCGGCCGGCCCAACGCCGTGCCGAGGGCCCCGGCCACCGGCTTTAACGACATTTCCGGTACCCGCGCGCCTTTGGGGCGGCCGAAGTGGGAGAGCACGATCACCTTGGCGCCGCGTCCGGCGAGGTCCAGGAGACCGGGCACCAGGCGGGTCAGTCGGGTCGCATCCGTCACGCGTCCGTCGGCCACCGGCACGTTGAGGTCTGCCCTGACGAGCACCCGCTTGCCGGCCACATCGAGCCCGGCCGTCGTTTTCAGCTTGTCGAGTTGCATGGTTGTTACTTGCCGCAAAATACCGAGAGGATCCTCCCCCTCTCCCCGAAAGAGCGGGATAGGGGACTGTACTGCGGGCTCGCATGCCATGGCAGGCCGCATTTACGCAACCGCTACGCACGGCTGGTAGCCTTTCGGCACCGATTGCACACCGCCCGCGATCGATTACATTAACGTGCGAAAGGCGTGCGAGCCCATTTCCGACCCGTCCAATGGGCTCGCTTCCGCCGCGAAACCCGGTTACAGGTCTCAGCATGTCAAATCTCGAATACGCGCGTGCGCAATCGCGGCGCGACGGCCAGATCCCGCTGCATGGGCCCGAGGCTTTCGCCGGCATGCGCCGGGCGGGGCAGCTCGCGGCCGAAGCGCTCGACATGCTCACGGCCTTCGTCAAGCCGGGCGTGACGACCGAGCGCCTTGACGACCTCGCCTTCGAGTTCGCCATGGACAACCAGGCGATCCCCGCGCCGCTCAACTATCGCGGTTTCACGAAGTCGATCTGCACGTCAGTCAATCACGTCGTCTGCCACGGCATTCCGGGGCCGAAGCCGCTCCGCGAGGGTGACGTTCTCAATATCGACGTGACGCTGATCGTCGATGGTTGGCACGGCGACACGAGCCGCATGTATGGCGTCGGCCAGATCGCGCGAAAGGCGGAGCGCCTGATCGAGGTGACCTACGAGGCGCTCATGCGCGGCGTCGCCGCCGTGAAGCCCGGTCACACGACCGGCCATATCGGCGCGGCCATCCAGGCCTATGCCGAGGCGGAGCGCTGCAGCGTCGTGCGCGACTTCTGCGGTCACGGTCTCGGCCGCGTCTTCCACGATCGCCCGAATATCCTCCACTACGGCACCAAGGGCGAAGGGCCTGTCCTCAAGCCGGGCATGCTCTTCACCATCGAGCCGATGATCAACCTCGGCAAGTCCACCGTGAAGATTCTTCCGGACGGCTGGACGGCCGTCACGCGCGATCGCGAGCTCTCCGCCCAGTTCGAGCATACGGTCGGCGTCACCGAGGATGGTTGCGAGGTCTTCACCTACTCGCCCGCGGCCCTGCACTGTCCACCCTACAAGATCGACTGATCCGGGCACGATCGGGAGAGGCGCGGCTCACCGATGGCGCGACGCAGCAGGACGATCTCTTCCGGCTCGGCGGTCGAAGGCGATAGCGATCAATCCCAGGGCATTCTCTGGGAGACCGCTGCCGCCGCAGCACCGCCTCCTCCGCATCATGTGGGCCACCGCAAGCGTTTGCGCGATCGCTTCCGCAAGGGTGGCCCCGATGCGCTTCCCGACTATGAGCTGATCGAGATGATCCTCTTCAGGGCGCTGCCGCAGGGGGACACCAAGCCCATTGCCAAGGCACTGCTCGCGCGTTTCGGTTCATTTCCCGAGGTGATCAACGCGTCGGAAGCACGCCTGCGTGAGGTCGCGGGCGTCGGCGAGCGCGTTATCGACGAGCTGAAGCTCGTCCGCGCCGCGGCGCTGCGCCTCATGCAGGGCGAGATCGCCGGGCGCACGGTGCTCGGCTCCTGGCAGACCGTGCTCGATTATCTCAGGGCAGCCCAGGGCTTCGATGAGAAGGAGCAGTTTCGGATCCTCTTTCTCGACAAGCGCAATCAGCTCGTTGCCGACGAGGTGCAGCAGACCGGGACGGTCGACCATACGCCGGTCTATATCCGCGAGGTCGTGAAGCGGGCGCTCGAGCTATCGGCCTCCGCGCTCATCCTGGTGCACAATCATCCCTCGGGCGATCCGACACCCTCCGCCGCAGACATCGATATGACGCGGCAGATCGTCAGTGCTGCGCGGCCGCTCGGCGTGCAGGTGCACGACCACATCATCGTCGGTCGTACCGGCTACTTCAGCATGAAGGGCAAGCGGATCATCTAGCGTGCGGCCTGCGGCCCGCAAGCATGGCGATGATCGCAAGGCCTTGGAATACGGCAGCGGCGATGAAAACCCAGGGTGCCGCGCCTGCGCTCGCATCGGCGGTGGGCGGCATCAGCTCGCGAATGAGGCCGAAGACCGCCGGCGCGAAAGCATAGGCCGCCTGCGCCATGGCCACGATGAGAGCGACGACGCGCAGCACGTCCTCCTTGGCGAACTCAACCTGTGCAACCAACGGCGGCAGCGACGTCGTATTGCCGACACCGGCACCGAACAGAGCGGCGCCTGCGAGCAGGAGGAGAATATTCGAGCCGCCCGCCGCCAGAAGCGCCAGCGATCCGAGAAGCTGCACGGCATAGTTCGCACAGGCATAGAGCCGACGATCGCCGCCATACTCGATCACGCGTCCGAGCACCGTTCGCCCGGTTATGGAGAGGACGGTCGCCATGGCCATGGCGAGCCCGGCCTGCTGCGCTCCGAGCGCCGGTACCAGCAGCGAGAAGAGATGCGTAAAGAGGCCGAGCTGAGCGAAGAGTGCGAGCGCCATTCCCGCCGACAATGTCAGGAATGTCCGATCGCGCCACAGCAAGCGGCCGGGGAGTGGAATGGCCAGCGGAGATGTGACCGCAGCAGGAGGCGCCCCTTCGGCATCGCCGTCCGGCCGCAATGCCATCTGCTCCGGCGTGCGATCAAACAGGGCTGCGGCGATGATCCATACGGTGATGACCGACGCTATGCCGATGGTCGTGGCGGCCATCGGAAAGCCGAGGCCGTGAATGGCCAGCACCCAGAGCGGCGAAAACAAGATGCCGCCGACGCTCGCTCCATTGTATGCCATGCCGAGCGCCGTCGGTCGGGTGCGCACGAACCACGGCGCGATAATCGCATTCAGCGCTGCCGCGCTCGTGGCACCCCAACCCGCACCGCTGACGAGTGCTGCCGGAAAGAGCTGCCAGGGCTCTGCGGCAAGCGACCAGCCAATCGTGCCGGCAGCAAGAGATACTGCCGCGGCTTGCGTACAGCGATCGGCGCCGAGGCGTCCGTGCAACTTCGGTAGTTGCGAGCTGATGGCCGATCCGACGAGGTAGTGCACGGTGATCGCGCTCGAGATCAGTCCAGGAGACCAGCCGCGCGTCTCGTTGAGAATGCCGAGAAAGACCGGCGGCCCATAGAAACCAAGGCCCCAGCCGAACACGGCGAGCACGAACGCGCCGCCCGTTACCCACCAGCCGAAGAATATTCCTTTGGAGGCCATCGCCGGGCTCTTCCATGCTCATGATCTATTCCGGAGCGGACTGTGCCGTGCCGTCCGGTCAATTGCTACGAAGCTGGTCGAGGTGTGCCGGATGGCGCTCTTTTGCGGCCAAGTAGCATGACGGCGATGGCAAGCCCCTGAAAGATTGCGGCAGCGATGAACACCCATGGGGCCGCACCTGCGCTTGCGCCTTCGACGTGGGGTGAGAACTCCCGGATGAGGCCGAAAGCAGCCGGGCCGAACGCGAAGGCGGCCTGCCCGATCCCGACGACGAGCGCGACGACGCGTAGAACTTCCTCGCGCACGAACTCCACCTGCGCGACCAGTGGCGGCAGTGAGGTGGCGTTGCCGAAACCGGCGCCGAACAGAATGATCCCGAGCATCAGCAGCGGCACGCTCGTACCTTGAGCGGCGAGAAAGGCGATCGAGCCCAGGAGCTGTATCCCGTATCCGATGCATGTCACGAGCCGTCGATCCGCATCGATCGGCATGAACCATCCGATGACCATCCGTCCGACAACGGCCATGACCGTCACCATGGCGACGGCGAGGCCTGCGCGCTGCGCGCCGAACACGGGCAGCAGCAGCGAGAACAGGTGCGAGATGAGGCCGAGCTGCGCGAACAAGCTCAGCGCCATGGCGGCGGCAAGCGTGAGAAAGCGGCGGTCCCGCCAGAGCAGCTTGCCGGGCAGTGGTCGCGCATCCGGCAATGTCAGGTTGAGCGGCGCTGTTCCTTGTGCGTCGCCATCGGGCGCGAGGCCCATCTGCTCGGGTGTGCGCGAAAAGAGCGTGGCGGCGATCACCCAGATGATCAGCGCGGCGCTGAACGCCAGGGCCATGACAGCATAGGGGAATCCGAGGAGCGCGATGGCCGCGACCCACAAGGGCGAGAAGACAACGCCGCCGATGCTGCCGCCGTTATAGGCCATGCCGAGTGCAGCCGGACGCGCGCGAATGAACCATGGCGAGACGATCGCGTTGACGGCGGCCGCGCTCATGGAGCTCCACCCGGCGCCGCTCAGCACTGCCGCGGCGTAGAGTTGCCAGGGCTCACGCGCCAGCGCCCACCCAAGCAGCCCCACTGCGATGAGCACACTGCCGGCCTGCGTGTAGCGGGCCATCCCGAAGCGGGTGTGCAGGGCCGGCAGCCGGGCGGCTATCGCCGATCCAACCAGGAGATGGGTGGTCATGGCGCCCGAGATCACACCGAGCGGCCAGCCGCGCATCTCATGCAGAACGCCGAGAAATACGGGAAGCGAATAAAAGCCGAGCCCCCACCCGAAGATGGCGAGCACGAAGGCCCCGGCCGTCACCCGCCATCCGAAGAACGTGCTTCTGAACATTCAGCAATCGCCCGTGCGGGCTCCCCCACGCGCAGCACTTTGCATATTGCCCCCACCCATTGCTACGGTCTTGATCGAACCATTCCCGTGCCGCTTCGCACGAGACTGCGCGCCGGGAAAGCGAGGAACTATCATGCCGACGACTGCCAAGCTCGCGTCCGTAGCGGCTCTTCTCGGTGACCCGGCACGCGCCGCCATGCTGCAGGCCATGATGGACGGCCGCGCACTCACGGCCTCCGAGCTCGCCGGCGTCGCCGGCATCACGCCGCAGACCGCGAGCAGCCATCTCGCACGGCTCACGACGGCGGGCGTGCTCGCCATGGAAAAGCAGGGTCGCCATCGCTATCACCGCTTCGCGACACCGGCCATGGCGCGCTTGCTCGAGAGCCTCATGCATGTCGCGGCAGAGATCGAGACGCCGCGCCGCGCCGTCGTCACCGGTCCGCGCGATGCCGCGCTCCGGGCGGCGCGCACCTGCTACGATCATCTGGCGGGCCGCCTCGGCGTCGCCATTGCCGACGCGCTCATCGAAGCCCGCCACATCGAGCTCGATAGCGATGCCGGTATCGTCACGCCATCGGGGCTCGTGCTGCTCGATCACATCGGCATCGATGTTGCGCACCTCGGGCCAGGCGGCAGCGAGAAGCATCGCCGCATTCTCTGCCGGCCCTGCCTCGACTGGAGCGAGCGCCGCCCGCACATTGCCGGCAGGCTCGGCACCGCGCTCTGCCGGCTCAGTTTCGAGAAGGGCTGGGTGCGCCGCGTCGAGGGCTCGCGCGCGGTGGCGGTCACGCCGAAGGGGCAGCGCGCCTTCCGTGAGGTGCTTGGCGTGCGGCCGGGCTGAGCTGGCGCCGATCTAATTCGACTGCGCCGCATACTTCGCCAGCACGCGCCGCGATTCGACGACGACGGCGTCGGCTATCGCGGCCTGGCCTTCGGCGGTCGGATGGAAGGCGCCGGAATAAATGCTCGCGAGGAGGAGCTGGAACGAGGAGAACCCCTGCAACTTGAGCACCTTCTGCATGAGCGATTCGCTCACGTGGAAGTGTCCCGTCATGAAGGCGTCGTTGGGTGTCCGGAACCAGCGCTGGCGCGGTGCGTACGCTTGCCAGTCCGCGGGGTTGAACGGCTCCCACTTGCGCCCAGTCCAGCGCGGCAGGCGCAGATCGTCGGCAATGCTGAAGGCGTGGTCCGTATAGCCCGCGCAGATGCCGCGGCCGCGAAACTGCTCGCGGTGGCCCGCGACGTACGTCCAGCCATTCTGCTTGCTCGTGTCGTCCATGACGGCATCGAGCCGTTCGCCGGCTGTCATGGACTCGCGTGCCCGCACCTCACTCAGCAGGAAGTCCGGCGCAACCGTCATGCCGGCACGCCCGTCCGGACAGATCTGGCGGCCATCGGGGAGCAGCGCGAGGCTCGGATAGGCAACCAGCATGACACGGTCGGCTTCGGCCCAGGGCACGTGCAGCAGCCCATGCACTGCGCGCTTCAGCGCGAGGAGGCGCGCTTCGAGGCCATCCAGCAGATCGGAGGCCGCGAGGAAGCCGTGCACCTGCCCGAACCAGCCGCCGAGGCTTCTGAGCGACGACTGGTCGGAGAGCACCGCATTGGCGAGCAGGCGTGCGAATCCGATGTCGTTGCCGCCGACCGAGACCAGAACGAGGTCGATCTTGCGGGCCTCGTCGCTGTCGCAGCGGCGCATGATGAGACCGCCTCTCAGCTCGGGTATGCGCCCGCGCATGTGGTACGCCTCGGGAAGCTCGACCTCCTTGGCACGATTGGGTCCGCATTGCGCCTGCGCGATCGCGGAAAGCTGCGAGAGATCGGGCGGATTTGGGACCCATTCGTGGCCCTTGTAGCGGCGGAAAAGCCCGTCCACGATCTCCGCGCCCGAGCAGGCGTAGCCGACGAACGTCACGGCACGATGCGGGTCCTCGATGGCGAGCTGCAAGGCCGTGCGGATCTGGTGCGAGTAGAGTGAGCGGTGGCAGGCCTGGTCGATCCAGCGAGCATTGTTCTTGATGAAGGCAGCATCGCCGATCGAGCGCCAGGGACCGACACGCGCCGGGTAGCCGGCGAGCTGCTCGCTGCTCCCGAGGCTGAAGCCGCCGCCGCCGTAGTCGGCGCGCCGCTCGCGCGAGAAGCGCACCGGCACGTCCGGGTTACCCTCTCCCGAGGCGAAGCTGTCGCCCATGGCGACGATGAAGAGGTCCGTGACGTTGGCGGTCGTTGCGGCGATCTCGCGGCCGCCGACCTCCACGCTCAGGCGCGCGCCTGAGGGGTAAGGAATGGTGAGCTCGGCAATCTCGTTGCAGCGTGCCGTGATCGAGCCGCCGATGCCGCCGCGCGCGAGCGGCGCCGTCAGCCATGTGCAGTCGATGCGATCGGCATCGGGAACGTCACGGAGCGTCGCGAGGATCCGGTGCGCGCGCGGGTTCAGATAGTCGGCAGCAGCCCGGCAGCCGTAGCGATTGCGCTCGGCCGACCAGCAGAGGTGGTCCATCATCCCGGCCGCCCAGCCGTCGCCGGGATGGCGTCGCGCAAGGGCGCGCTCGGCCGCAAGCACAGGCGTCGCGCGCTCGGCCTCGCCGAGGTCCTGGTAGGTCGCGCGATGAACTTCGGTGTCGGAAGGACGACTGAACAGCCGGAACGGATTTTCCACACGCCACGTGATGCGCGGCTCGGCCGAAGCCGGATGCGGGTCGAGCGCCAGCAGGACGATCGCCGCCGTGAGCGCGGCCAGAAGCGAGGGCGACCGGCCCCGTCCGACCGGCGTGCTCAGATATCGGTGTCGTCTCATAGCCTCACCAGATCAAAGGCGCCCCCGTGCCTGCGCCCACGCGATGCGGAGCAGGCGGCCGATCTGCAAAGGCTCGATCGGTGATGCGCCACGCCCTTTGGACCATGCTTCTAAGGCGCGCAAGTTGGGCCTAACCATGGCCAGGGGCAGGAAGGGCAGCCTCTGCAACCGTGACATCTTAGCGAACTCAGGTGCGATGTCGGCGAGTGCCGCGTCCGCAATGCCGCTGAGACTCGCGATGGCCGCCGTAATTCGAGGGCTGTGTGGCTCGCTGTGGGCGAGATCCGACTCGGGGAGCAACGTGTGCGGGAACGGCAGGCGCGCGGGGCCTTCGGTTGGCAGTCGCAGGAGTGCGCGGGAGAGACCATAGGCGAGGCCCGCGACACGCGCGGTGTGGGACAGGTCGCCGATCTGATCCGCGGCGCAAATGAGTGCCGCCAGCCGAAAGAGCCCACCTTCGCCGGCCGTCATGTGGGCGCTGAGTGCGTGCTCGTCCGCCGGCCGGTCGCCGTGCAGCGCGTTGGTGTGCGAGTCGATCACGCCGCCTATGATCCCGGCCGGCAAGGCGTGCCGCGCGATCGTCGCGCGCAGGGCCATGGCGACCGGATGCCCCGCTGCCGCATCGCTGCCCTCCGCCGCGAGTGCGTCGCGCCACCATTGCAGTCGGATTTCGCCGGCGAGCGGCTCGCGCACCTGTCCTTGGACGTTGTCGAGCTCTGCGGCAAAGGCCGCCAGCACGATCAGGTCGTAGCGGAGAGCCTTGGGCGCGAGCGTCGCTGCGAAGTAGCGGTCCGGCTCGCGTGCGACGGCGGTTTCCCTCAGGGTGGCGAACGCTCCCGCGGCCATGGCATCAGAAGAGATGCGCAGCGGCGACCATCAGTACGGTCACCGGCACGGCCAGCAGCAGGTTGGCGCGCGCATAAAGCGCGACCTTCGCGCGCGCTGCAGCCTTTTCCTCGGCACTGCCGGGCTGCGCGCCGAGGACAATCTGCAGGTTCGGCCAGATGATCACGTGGACGAAGACCCACATGGCGACGGCTCCCGCGGCGGCACCCCACAGCAGGAGGGCTTTGGTCATCGGCATGTGGATGGGCGCACCGTACACCCAGGATGCGAGAAGGTAGCCGGTCGGCAGGAGCAGCAACGCGCCCGAAAGGAGGACGAGATGCGAGGCGTGGCGGAACAGCGTCGCGACCTTCGGCACGACAAGGCGGAACAGCGTTGCGCGCCCGGCGTCGTCAGCGCCGACCACGGCCGGGTGCTGGATGAAATTGACGAACCAGATCATGCCGACCCAGATGATGGCCGACATGACGTGGATTGCACGGAGTACGAACGAGCTGAAGCCGATCCAGTCGGTGCCGCTTGCGGCGATGGCGGCCAGGACTGCGACAGTTGCGAGGGCAATGCCGGTCAGCAGCGCGTTGCGGGCACTCGAGAGGATGGCGGGCATCGGCATCACCGGGCTGGCTCGGACACTGACTGCAGATAGAGCACGATTCAGGCCTTGCGCGGAAGCGTGAGCCGCGTCGGTGCTCAGTCGACGGCGATGAGGGCCGCGCCGACGGGCCGGCGCTCGGCGAGCAGGACATTGTACGTCCGGCAGGCCGCGCCCGTATCCATGGGCTCGATGCGGATGCCGGCGTCCCGCAGGCCCGCTCGCAGGGCCTGCGATGGCAGCAGGAGTTCGCGCCCCGTGCCGAGCAGCAGCAGCTCGACACCGGTGGGCTCCGCGAGCAGCAGCGCGAAATCGTCGAGTGTAAGACCGTCGGCCGTGGTCGCTGGCCAGCCGACGATGGCCTCACCAAGACAGAGAAGGGAGCCGCGATGACTCATGCCGGCAAAGCGGAAGCCGCCATTGCCGTAGGCCTCGATGGGCGCTTGGCCGGGATAGCGTGGCGGGGCAGGCTGCATCAGCACACTCCTGCCGCGAGCGCTGGCGAACGGGTCAGCTGCGGGCGCCGGCCGCGGCCTTCTCTCCGGTGACCGTTTCGCGCTTCACGCCGAGGTACTCGAGGACCGGGGCCGCGATGAAAATCGAGGAGTAGGTGCCGACGAGGACGCCGAGCAGCATGGCGAACGTGAAGTAGCGCATGACCGAGCCGCCGAACACGAACAGCGCGATCAGCACGACGATGGTCGTGACGCCGGTCAGGATGGTGCGCGAAAGCGTCTCGTTGATGGAAAGATTGAGGAGATCGCGCAGCTCCATGCGCTTGTACTTGCGCAGGTTCTCGCGAATGCGGTCCGACACGACGACGGTATCGTTGACCGAGTAGCCGAGGATCGTCAGCAGCGCCGCGACGATGCCAAGATCGAAATCGAGCTGGAAGAACGAGAATACGCCGACCACGACGAGCACGTCATGGGCCAGCGACAGCAGCGTGCCCACGGCGAACTGCCACTCGAACCGGAACCAGACATAGGCCATGATCGCGAGGATGGCTGCGGTTACCGCGAGCACGCCGGAGCGGCGCAGCTCTGCAGATACGGCAGGACCGACGACTTCGACGCGACGCTGGACGAAGCCGTCGCCGAGCGTGTCGAGCACCTTCTTCATGGCCGCCTGCTGGGCTTCCTCGCCGCCCGGCTGCGCCTCGAGCCGGATCAGCACGTCGTTCGTCGTGCCGAACTCCTGGATCTGCACGTCGCCAAGCCCGAGCCCGCCGAGCTGGTTGCGCATGGTCTGGATGTCGGCGGGCGTGCCGGATTTGGTCTGCACCTCGAGCATGGTGCCGCCCTTGAAGTCGACGCCGTAGTTGAGGCCCATGGTGAGAAACAGCGCGATCGAGACGATGATCGAAACGATCGAGCCCCAGAAGCAGATGTCCCGCCAGCGCATGAAGTCGATGCGCGTCCCGTGCGGGAAGAAGTCATAGCCGTTGAACTTTGGAAAGAACCGCATGGTCGCTTGACCTTTCGAGACCTTCAGGAGCCGATCAGATCGGGACCGCTATTCTGCCGGGCTTGGCGCGCTCCGAGCGCAGCCAGAGCGCGATCAGCAGCCGCGTTACCGTGACGGCGGTGAAGATCGAGGTGAAAATACCAATCGTGAGCGTGACGGCGAATCCGCGGATCGGACCCGATCCGAGCCAGAACATGATGATCGCGGCAGCGAGCGTCGTGAGCTGGCTGTCGAGAATGGTCGTGATCGCGCGGGTGAAGCCCGCGTCGATCGCACTCACGGCGGACTTGCCGGCGCGCAGTTCCTCTCGGATGCGCTCGTAGATGATGACGTTCGAGTCCACCGCCATGCCGACCGTCAGCACGAGACCGGCAATGCCGGGCAGCGTCAGGGTCGTGCCCGCCGCGGACATCAGCGCAATGACCATGGTGCCGTTCATAATGAGGCCGATGACGGCGAAGACACCAAAAGTACCGTAGGCGATGACCACCATGATCATGCTGATCACACCGCCGACGATCGAGGCGAGCTTACCCGCCGCGATCGAGTCGGCGCCGAGGGATGGCCCAACCGTACGCTCTTCTGCGATCGTCAGCTTGACGGGGAGCGCGCCGGAGCGGAGCTGAACCGCGAGTGTGTTGGCCCCCTCGACCGTAAAGCTTCCGGAGATCTGGCCTGAGCCGCCGAGGATGGGTTCGCGGATGACGGGTGCCGAGAGCACCTTGTCGTCGAGCACGATCGCGAACGGACGGCCGACATTCTCCTGCGTGAAGCGGCCGAAGCGGCGCGCGCCTGCCTGATCGAAGCGGAAGGAGATGATCGGCTCGTTCGTGCGCTGGTCGAACCCGGGCTGCGCATCGACGAGGTTCTCGCCTGGAACGACCGGCGTCTCGCGCAGGAGATAGGCCGCGCCCTGCTCGTCGCCGCGCTCGCTCGCCTGGTAGATGCGGTAGCCGGTCGGGATCCGGCCCTGCCGCACCTCTTCGGCGGTCATGGTCGGATGCACTTCGTGAAAGGAAAGCTTGGCGGTCTGGCCGAGCAGGTCCTTCAGCACCTTGGTGTCGGTCAGGCCCGGGTATTGGACGAGAATGCGGTCGGCGCCTTGCCGCACGACCGTCGACTCCGCCGTGCCGAGGGCGTTGATGCGCCGGTTGACGGTCTCGATCGCGGCGCCCGCCGCATGAATGACGCGCTGCTGGAGCCCCTGCGCCGACGGCTCGAGGAGGATCGTCCCGTCGCCGCCCTTGGTGATGGTGATGTCTTCTCCGCTCGTGCCGAGCATGGCGCTGCCGAGCGGTTGAACGAGCTTGCGCAGCTCGCGCACGGCCGCATCCGCCTCCTCGGCCTTCGCCAGCCGGACCTGGACATGATTGTTGACGATGCCGACGCCGGTCGGGAAGATCTTTGCATCGCGCAGCGTGCGGCGTGCATCATCGCGGAGCGTCTGCAGCCATTCGCGCTTGAGCTCCCCGGTATCCATGGCGAGCAGAAGGTGTGCGCCGCCCTGGAGGTCGAGGCCGAGCGGCATCTGCTTTGTCGGCAGGAAGCGCGGCCATGAGGCGAGCTGCTCCTTCGTGAACAGGTTCGGCAAGGCGAACAGGATGCTCACCAGACAGGCGAGCAGAATCGCGATCATCTTGAGGCGCGAAAAATGCAGCATCTCGTTTCCGGACCTCTTAACTGAAGGCGCGGCCGGCCGTTACGGGCGGCGTCTCAGCCCGCCTTGGCGACCTCGCCCTTGACCCGCACCTCGGTGATGGTGCCACGCATGAGGCGGACGCGGGTGTTCTCGGCGATCTCGACTTCGACCTCGGCTTCGCCTTCCTTCACGCGCGTCACTTTGCCGATGATGCCACCGCCCGTCACTACCACGTCCCCGCGACGGATGTTCGCGACCATCTCCCGATGCTGCTTCACGCGCTGCTGCTGCGGGCGCAGGAGCAGGAAGTAGAAGATCACGAACATCAGCAGGATCGGCAGCAACTGAATCATGAAGTCGCTGCCGCCGGCCTGAGCGTACACGAGTGGAGTGGACATGCGCGCTATTCCCAGGGGTCGAGGATGGTGAACGGGAGCAAGGAGTGGCTTCCGTCGGTAGCGCTCGCCGCCATCGACCGTCCGCCGTGATTTCGGGCCGGACTATAGTGTGCCCGCCCTCGTTTGCAACCAAATCCGCCGCCAAATGGCCGCACCGACCGGCGGTGTGGATCAGGGCAGCAGGCGTGCCTCGCGATAGCGCTGGAGATGGGCCAGGATGCGGGCTTCCGTATCGATCGTGTCGTGGAAGCCCGCGAGCCTGATCTTTGTCATGCTCGAGACGATATCGTGCTCGAGGCCCCACAGGAAATCGCCGAAGTTCCAGGTGACCACGGCTTCCATGGGCCGCGCGACAAGACCATGACGCTTGACGATCGCGTCCCACAGCGGCCCTTTGTCGGCCATCCATCGGCCGAGGTTCAGCGGCCGCGGGACGCCGCATTCGAGGCCATAGAGCTGCGCGATCCTTGGCCACAGGCGAGACCAGCGGAAAAGCGAGCCGTCCGTCAGGTTGAACGCCTCGTTCCGTGCGGCTGGCGATGTTGCCATCCACTTGAGGCCGCGTGCGAGCTGGGTCGCGTCCGTGGCTTCCATGAGCACATCGTAGCAGGCCGGTTTGCCGGGAAAGTCGAGCGGCAGGCCGAGCTCGGCGCAGATGCCCGCCCAGGCCCCGATCAGCGGGACCAGATTGCGCGCCCGCTCCGGAGCGAAGTCATAGAGGAAGCCGGGACGCGACGCGGACCACGTCCAGGTCTTGCCCTCGGCCCGCGTGCTCAGCAGGTCCTGCTGGTCGTAGTAGAAGTTGGGCGGCATGTGCCGCGGATCGTCCTCGTGGCACGGCAGGCGCATGACGCCGAGGTGCATGCCGTACCACTTGGTGCCTTCGACTAGATGCACATGCTGGAGGCCGGTGCAGGCGGCTTCGGCCCCGTCCAGCAGGTTCTCCAGCATGGCGCGATTGCCGGCAACATCCTCGACGCCGACGCTCGCGTCGGAGAACTGCGCACGCGCCGTATAGAAGAGATGCGTTGCCTGTGGTGAGCGCGCGAGGGCGAGGCGCGCGCTCGCCGGATCGGTGAGATCGCAGGCAATGAAAGTGAGCCGCTCGCGCTTCAGGTCCGGAGGCCGGCGCGAAAGGCCGATGACCTCCCAGGCCTGATCGGCCAGCAGGACTTCGACGAGCCGCTTGGCCGCGGCGCCCGTCGCGCCTGCGATGACGGCGACATATTTTGCCATGGCCGCCCTCTATGCCGCGCCGAAGACGCGCCGAAAGATCGTGTCGACATGCTTCAGGTGATAGGCGTCGTCGAACATGGCGCCGAGTTCGGCCGCCGAGAGGCGCGCCGTGACATCCTTGTCGGCTTTGAGGCTCGCGAGGAAATCGGCGCCCGTCTCCCAGGTCTTCATGGCATTGCGCTGGACAAGGGCATAGGCATCCTCGCGCGAGGCGCCCGCTTGCGTGAGCGCCAGCAGCACGCGCTGCGAATTATGCAGGCCGCCGAGCTTGTCGAGATTCCGGCGCATGTTCTCAGGGTATACGACCAGCTTCTCGACCAGGCCGGCGAGGCGATTGAGCGCGAAATCCAGCGTGATCGTCGCGTCCGGGCCGATGAAGCGCTCGACGGAGGAATGCGAGATGTCGCGCTCGTGCCAGAGCGCGACGTTCTCCAGCGCCGGCGTCGCGAACGAGCGCACCATGCGGGCGAGACCGGTCAGATTCTCCGTCAGTACGGGATTGCGCTTGTGCGGCATGGCCGAGGAGCCCTTCTGCCCCGGCGAGAAGTACTCCTCGGCTTCCAACACCTCGGTGCGCTGGAGATGGCGGATCTCGGTCGCAAGCCGCTCGATGGATGAGGCGATCACGGCCAGCGTCGCAAAATACATCGCGTGCCGGTCGCGCGGAATGACCTGCGTCGAGACGGGCTCGGGTGCGAGGCCCATGGACTTCGCAACGTACGCCTCGATCGACGGATCGATGTTCGCGAAGGTGCCGACGGCGCCGGAGAGCGCGCAGGTCGCAATCTCCTTCCGCGCTGCAAGCAGGCGCTCGCGCCCGCGCGCGAACTCGGCATAGGCATAGGCGAGCTTGACGCCGAACGTCGTCGGCTCGGCGTGGATGCCGTGGCTGCGGCCGATGGTGATCGTGTTCTTGTGTTCGAAGGCGCGCGCTTTCAGGGCAGCGAGCACGCGGTCCATGTCGGCGAGCAGGATGTCGCTCGCGCGCACGAGCTGGACGTTGAGGCAGGTATCGAGCACATCCGAGGAGGTCATACCCTGGTGGACGAACCGTGCCTCGGGGCCGACGTGCTCGGCAAGGTGCGTGAGAAAGGCAATGACGTCGTGCTTCGTGACCGCTTCGATCTCGTCGATGCGCGCGACATCGAATTTCGCCTTGCCGCCCCTCTCCCAGATGATCTTGGCGGCCTCCTTGGGCACGATGCCGAGCTCGGCCATCGCGGTTGCCGCGTGCGCCTCGATCTCGAACCAGATGCGGAAGCGGGTCTCGGGCTCCCAGATCGCCCTCATCTCGGGGCGGGAGTAGCGCGGGATCATCGGCGGCCTCAGGATTTGCCTGTTACGGCGCAGGCTTAACAGAAGCGCCGACCGCCATCAATGCGGCCGGCGCCTTGCCTCGTTGAGAACGGTTAGGAGACTGATCCCGGCTCAGAAATCGACTTTGTCACCGCCCTTGAGGCTCAGGATTTCGCGGGCTTCGTCGGCGGAGGCGATCTCAAGGCCGAGCCCTTCGATGATCTGGCGCACTTTGGTCACTTGCTCGGCATTGGACTTCGCGAGCTTGCCGGGGCCGATCCAGAGGCTGTCCTCCATGCCGACGCGGACGTTGCCGCCCATCGCCGCAGCCATGGCCGCAGTTGGGAGCTGGTTGCGGCCGGCGCCGAGCACGCTCCAGCGGTACTGGTCGCCGAACAGACGGTCGGCCGTGCGCTTCATCATCACCACGTCCTCGTAGTGCGGGCCGATGCCGCCGAGGATGCCGAACACCGACTGGATGAAGAACGGCGGCTTGATGATGCCGCGGTCGGCGAAGTGGCGCAGCGTATAGAGGTGGCCGATGTCGTAGCACTCGACCTCGAAGCGCGAGCCGTTCGCCGCGCAGGTCGTGAGGATGTACTCGATGTCCGCGAAGGTGTTTTTGAAGAAGCCCGCGCGCGAGCCTTCGAGATAGGGCTTCTCCCAATCGTACTTGAATTCCTTCTGGCGCTCTAGCATGGGGTAGAGGCCGAAGTTCATCGTGCCCATGTTGAGCGAGGCGACTTCCGGCTTGAATGTCGCGGCTGGGCGCACGCGCTCCTCGATGGTCATCGTCATGGCGCCCCCGGTAGTGATGTTCACCACGCAGTTCGAGCGCTGCTTGATCACCTTGAGGAAGGGCGCGAAAGCCTCCGTCGATTGATCCGGCTTGCCGTCCTTGGGATCGCGCGCGTGGAGATGCACGACGGCGGCACCCGCCTCCGCCGCGCCAATCGCGGCGTCCGCGATCTCTTCCGCGGTGATGGGCAGGTGCGGCGACATCGAAGGCGTGTGGATGGAGCCGGTGACGGCGCACGTGATGATGACTTTGCGGGATGCCTTGGCCATGGGAGCGTTTCCGATCTCGTTTCTTGAATGTGTGCGTGCTCAGCCGGAGCCGACGCGGCCGAGCTTGGCTTCGACGAGGCGGGCGTAAAGCGCCGAACCGAGCGGGAGGATCTCGTCGTTGAACTGGTAGGCGGGGTTGTGCACGGGTACGCTCGTCGGCGTGCCGGGCGCGCCGTTGCCGATGTTGATGTAGGCGCCCCGGCACTTCTCCAGCATGAAGGAGAAGTCCTCGGACGCCATGACGAGGCTGCGATTACGCTCGACATCTGCCTCGCCGACCAGGTCGGCGGCGCGGTCGGCCATGAACGTCGTCTCCTCCTCGTCGTTGACGAGGGGGGCGAACAGTACGCGGAAATCCACCTCCGCCGTTGCGCCGAAGGCCGCAGCGGTGTTCTCGGCTGTGCGCTTCATAGCTGCTTCCACCTGCGCCATGATGTCGTGGCTGAACGTGCGCACGGTGCCGCGGATCGTCGCCGTCTGCGGGATGACATTGTAGGCGTCGCCGGAGTGGATTGCGGTGCAGCTCACGACCGCCGTCGCGATCGGTGTGATATTGCGCGCGACAATGGCCTGCATGGCCGTCACGATGTGGCTCGCCACCAGCACGGGATCGACCGACTCCTCCGGTCGCGCGCCATGCGAGCCGCGCCCTGTGATGTGGATGTCGAAGAAGGCGCCGCCCGCCATCATCGCCCCGGGTCGGATCGAGAACTTGCCGACCGGCAGCCCCGGGTTGTTGTGCATGCCGAACACGCTGTCGCAGGGGAAGCGCTCGAACAGCTTGTCTTCGAGCATGGCGAGCGCGCCGCCGATGCCTTCCTCGGCCGGCTGGAAGATGAAGTAGACCGTGCCATCGAAGTTCTTCGTCTCGGCGAGGTAGCGCGCCGCGCCGAGCAGCATGGTCGTATGGCCGTCGTGGCCACAGGCGTGCATCACGCCGGGCTTCGTGGACTTGTAGGGAACCTCGACGATCTCGTCGATCGGCAGCGCATCCATGTCGCACCGCAGCCCGATTGTCGGCCCGTTCCCCGTCTGCAGTACGCCTACGACGCCCGTCTTGCCGACATGGCGGTGCACCGTCACGCCGAACTCGCCGAGCTTCTTCGCGACGAAGTCACTCGTGCGATGCTCGTCGAAGCCGAGCTCGGGATGGGCGTGCAGATCGCGCCGCCAGGCAGTGAGGTCGCTGTGATAGGCTTTGATCTTCTCGGGGATCTGCATCGCTCGGGCTCGCTCTACGGGTCACGCCAACACGATCAGTCTAAGGCCTTGCCGCGCAATGGCAAGGCTGCCCGGCGCGACCCTAGCCGCCGGGCTTTACGAGACCCCTGAGGGCCGCGATCTCCTCTCTCAGCGAGCGAATCTCCAGCACCAGCGTTTCGTGCTGGCGCGTTTGCTGCTGAGCCTCGGCGTGGAGCGTCTCGGCGTCCTTGTGCAGCATCTCCGTGTCGTCTTTGGCAGCCTCCTCCATAGAGTTGACGATGATCGCGATGAACAGATTCAGCACCGCGAACGTCACCGTCAGAATGAACGGAATGAAGAAGAGCCAAGCGTACGGGTAGACCTCCATGATCGGCCGTACGATGCCGCCCGGCCAGTCCTCGAGAGTCATGAGCTGGAAGAGCGTGAAGAGCGACTTCGGGAGGGAGCCGAACAGTGCGTCGAACTCGCTGCCGAAGAGCTTGGTCGCCATCACGGCGCAGATGTAGAAGACGATGGCCAGCAGGGCGATGACGGCGCCCAATGACGGGATAGCATTCAGCAGCCCTTCGACCACGCGGCGCATCCTCGGGACCACCGAGATGATGCGCACGGCGCGCAGGATGCGCAACGCGCGCATCACCGAAAGCCCGCCGCTCATCGGCAGCACGGCGATGGCGACGATCACGAAATCGAAGACGTTCCAGGGATCGCGAAAATAGCCTAGCCGATAGGCGAGCAGCTTCAGCGAGATCTCCAGGACGAAGATGATCAGCGCTACGGTATCGATGAGCCCGAGGAAGGGGCCGATCTGTGTGTTGACGCTCGGAAACGTCTCGAGACCAAGGCCGATCGCATTGATCGCGATGACCACGATGATGAAGCTCTGGAACCAGTTAGCTTCGACGAGCGCACGTAGCCGGGCGCGCCACGGAGCGACGCCGGGGTCAGTATTGGTCAGTGTCACGTCCACCCCCCTGACATTGATGGGCAAAGCGGCGCAACATCTTCCCCAAGTGTGCGTTTGGCAAGGCCGCCAAGTCCAATGCCGCGATCTGTTGCACAGTTTCCGGCCCTTCGGGCTATTATGAATTGTTAGGCGAAAGCGGGGCAAGCATGACGGACACGCACGATGCGGGCTTGGTAGAGGCCGTCCAGCACGCGGGGTGGCTCGCAAGGATGCGCACGCACTTCGGCGCGGCGCTTGGTGCTGCCGGCAATGTGCTGGCGCCGTCGCTCTGCCTCGCTTGCCACAACCGCACGTCGACTCACGATGCGCTCTGCGCGGGTTGCTGGCAGCAGGTGGCGTTCATCACGCCGCCGCTCTGCCATCGGCTTGGTCTGCCGTTGCCGTTCGGCGGCGAGGGCCTTCAGATTTCAGCCGCGGCAGCGGCCGACCCGCCGCCCTATGACCGGGCCCGTGCCGCGGCCGTCTTCGACGGTGTCATCCGCGAGATCATTCACGGCTTCAAGTATGCCGACCGGCACGAGGCGCGGCGGCTGCTCGCGCGCTGGATGGCGGGTGCGGGGCGCGAGCTTCTTGCGGACGCGGATGTCATTGTCCCGGTGCCCATGACGCGCTGGCGGCTCATGCGCCGTCAGTTCAACCAAGCTGCGCTGCTGGCACGGGAAATCTCGCGGCTGAGCGGCGTCCCCTTTGATCCCTTCATCGTCGCGAAGACGAAGAGCACGCCGACGCAGGTCGGCTCGAGTGCGGCGCAGCGGGCGACGAACGTGGCAGGGGCCTTCGCCGTGCGTCGGTCCGCGCGGGATCGTGTGGCGGGACGCCATGTCGTTGTCGTCGACGATGTGATCACGACGGGTGCCACCGTTGGGGCATGTGCGCGCGCGCTCAGGGCCGCCGGTGCCGCGCGCGTCGACGTGCTGGCG
>CAUJKI010000053.1 GCA_963205015.1 Pseudomonadota bacterium | reverse complement strand
TGGCCGCAGCGACACGCGTGCGCAGGTCAGCGGAATAGGGCTTTGCCATGCGTGCTGGCCTCCAAGCTCCAGCACGCATCTTGAATCAGAACGATACTGATTTGGGAATCCCCGATTCCAACTAACGCTGAACGGCTCTAGTGCATCGTCAGCACTATTCGGAACTTGACGTCACCTGACTTCAGTTTCTGCAAGGCCTCAGCTGCGCGCTCGAGTGGTACGGTTTCGATCTTCGGTCGAACGCCAGTGAGCACACTGAAGTCTAACGTCCTCTCGTTCTCATAGGGTGAGCCAGTGATCGAGCCGATCACGCCGCGCTCCCCTGCGACGAGAAGACCAGACGCAATTGACAGCGGGTCCTTCGATGTGCCGAGCATGACCAACCGGCCTTCCGGTGCGAGTCCGCCAAGCAGTGGTGAAATCGTATCGGCAAGGGCGATCGTGGCGATGATCGCCTTGGCTCCGCCCATGCCATTGAGCTTCTCGGCCGCATTCTCGATGTTCGTGTCGATGTAGACATGAGCACCGATTGCCAGCGCGTCCTGCGCAATGTCCTGTCCACGCCCGATCGCTGCGACCTTGAAGCCCATCTTGCGTGCATATTGCAATGCCATGTGGCCCAGGCCGCCGATACCGAGAACGGCGACGAGATCGCCAGCCTCGGCGCCGCACTTCTTCAGCGCGTTGAAGGTTGCGATGCCTGCGCATAGGATCGGCGCCGCCTCTTCCGACTTGAGCTCGTCCGGAATCGACACGAGCCCCGTTGCCCGAGCGAGCATCATTTCTGCGTATCCACCATCGCAAGTGGAGCCGACAAAATGCTGGTTGCGGCAAAGGTTGAATTTGCCTTGGCGGCACGCGCTGCATTCAGTGCAATGACCGCCGAGGCGACCGACACCGACGCGCTGATCAAGGCGCCATATCGAAGGTGCCCGATCGCCGAGCGCGACAATACGGCCTACGACCTCATGGCCCGGAACACGGGGCTGGTGGCCACCCGGATCGACGCGCGCGATGTCGTTGATATCGGCGCCGCACATTCCGCAAGCTTCGATGGAAATCAGCACATCATTTGGGCCGGGCACTGGAACCGGACGCTCAACAAACTCCAGATGTCCCGGAGCCTTGATCACCATGGCACGGTAGGTTTTCTGCATCCTGTTTGTCCCCATGGTCAAGCCCGTGTTCCTAACCTCGCCGGGTGGCAGTCCAACGTAAGAGTCCGATCAAGGCGATCACCGCAATCAGCAGCGGCGCGAACGACAGCAACAAGACCGTCGACCATCCAAAAAGCGACAACAGTCCACCGGAGAGGAACGAGCCGACCATCATCGTGCCAAAGACTACGAAGTCATTGAAGGACTGGACGCGCTCCTTTTCCTCCGGCCGGTGGCATTCCAGGACCATGGCCGAAGCGCCGATGAAGCCAAAGTTCCAGCCGATCCCGAGCAGGATCAGCGTCGCCCAGAAATGGACGACCTCAATGCCGAGCAAGCCGACTGCCGAAGAAGCGGCAATGAGCGCTAGCCCCACGGCGACGACAGCCGTTGCACCAAACCGGGTGATCAGCCGTCCCGTCCAAAAGCTCGGGGCGTACATTGCAATGACGTGCCACTGCAGACCGAGATTGGCTGACTCCTGGGACAACCCGCAGAGCTTCATCGCCAGCGGGGCGGCTGTCATAAGAAAGTTCATCAGCAGGTAGGAGACGACGCCGCAGATCACCGCCAGGATGAAGCGCGGCTGGCGGACGATGATGCCAAGGGGGCGGCCAGCGCTGCGCTCGGCTGCGGTTGGCCGAGGAAGGTCGACGCCCGCTAGGATGATGGCCGAGAGCGCCGCGACTGCGGCCTGGCCGACGAAAGTCGCAACAAACATCGGAACCCACAGGTACATGGTGTGCGTGACGAGCTGGGGGCCGATGACGCCGGCAAAGACACCGCCAGCCATCACGGCCGAGAGCGCTCGCGCGCGTCGCTCTGGCGCCGCGCAATCGGCAGCGGCAAAGCGGAAGGAGAGCACCACGGCGGCATAGACGCCGCCGAAGAACGTGGACACACAGAACAGCCAGAACGACTGATGGAATACGGCAAGCGCGGCGATCAAGCCCGCGAGGATGCCACTGGCGGCCCCAAGCAAAAAAACCGTACGCCGGCCATACCGCTCGGCGATCATGCCGGCAGGAAGCGTGCACAAGGCCATACCGACGACGAAAATCGAGACAGGCAAGGTGGCCAGCGCTTTGCTCGGCGCCAGCATGTCGCCGACCACCGCGCCGGTCGCGTACACGATGGTGGAATTGGCGCCGGCGAGCGCCTGGGCGACGGCTAGCCTTACGACATTGCTGCGCTCCTGCCGGATTGCCGTTGCGGCATCCTGGCCGAGAGGGGAGGAGCTGACCGTCATGCAGCGATCTCGACCTTCCAGCGAGTGTCGCGCGGGGACGGACGGCGGTGCAGTCGCTTGTCGAGAAGATCTTGCGGATTCCAGACATCGCCGCTGCTCACCGGAGCCAGCAGCGAAGACGTCTCGATGCCCTCCATTTCGGCGCCGTTTCCTTTGGCGCAGACGACCTCACTGGGCCATGTCGAACGAAGTAGATTGACGCACTTTTGATAAGGCTTCGCGGACTTAGGGCTCGACGCCGAGATCGGGAGACCGCAGCCGTCTATGTGCGCCATGGCAAGCTCCTGCAAGGAAAGGAGGTGGGCCTGCTCCAAGCGATAGCAAATTAGCGATTGGCACTCTTTCGACGCTTGGCCATAATGTATAGAGCATCAGCCAAACTTTGAGCGCACCATGTCCTGGTCAATCGTTGCTGCGCCGCCGGATGCTCCTGCGCCGTGTCCCATCACCATGCGCGCGCAGACTATTCCGGCCCGCCACCATTTTCCCGAGCACGCTCATGACTGGCATCAGCTCGTCTACGCCGTCGGCGGTGTGCTGACTGTTGCTGCGGATCAGAGAACGTTTGTGATCTCGCCGGATCAGGCCGTGTGGTTGCCAACTGGCGTGCCACACTCCGTAGCCTCTCTGCTTGGCGCTGAGTTTCGCAGCCTATGGATCGCAAACGAGGCTGGTGGCTCGCTTCCCACGAGTCCAACCGTGCTGGCTGTCTCCCCGCTCTTGAAAGCCCTCATTGTCGAAGCGGCTGAGATCGATGGCAAACGCCTTGCCGATGATTATCCGGATAAGATTGCGGCGATGATCCTCGATCAACTGGCGAGAGCCCCCAAACTCGCCACCGCTTTGCCTTGGCCAAAGGACGGACGCCTCCTGGCACTGTGCGAAGCACTATATCTCGATCCGTCCGACGAGCGGACAGCGGAGGAGTGGGCAAAGGAACTCGGCATGTCCTCGCGCACATTGACGCGTCGCTTCGAGGCCGAATTGGGTTCGACGCTGCGTTCCTGGAAGCGAAGACTGAGACTCTTCCGGTCCATCGAGCTTCTCGGCGGCGGGATGTCTGTGACTGCTACGGCAATCGAGCTGGGCTACGGATCCGCTTCCGCATTCGTCTTTGCCTTCAGGTCCGAGTTGGGCTGCAGCCCACACGCCTACATGACGCAGAAACCCAGAAGGCAGTTTCTACAGTAGCAGGCTTGGCCGGGCGATCTCGCTCGGACCCGTTGCTCATTCTTGCCGACGGCAGTCGCGCCTTTGCGGGAAACATCAGAAGGGTGCGGAGGCCGCCTTGGGGGCGATTTGAAGGACTAAGCTCTCCATCATGGGCGCGAGTGATCAACAACGCAACGGCGAGTCCCCGTTTGGTCTCACTATTGGCTCGTACGCCTTTCGGCCGCCCCCAGATTTTTGGTTCGATCGCCGAATCACTCGCTCGGTGCATCATGGATGCGGGTGCTGAAGGGGCATCAGTGAAAGGCTTCTCCGGGCTTGACGCCGAGCTTCTTGAAGATGCTCGCTGCCGGGCAGAAGCCCGTAAACGATGCCTGAATCAGATTGAGGCCGACGAACGCAGTGAGCAGGTACCAATAGGCGGAGACGTAGTGGCCAAGAGCCAGCGACACGAGCACGACAAGGCCAGCAAACAACAGCACAGCACGATCGACAGTCATGGTCTTTTTCCTTTCAAGAAGTACGGGATTGCAAGGTCTTCGCCTCTAGCGCGCCATGGCGCGATTGGGACGACAGGAAAGATGGTCCAATTGATCGTTCCCATTCGAAAGCAGGCAGCAGGCCGCGCTGATTCCGACGGGGCTTTCGACAGCGCACTCATCTGAGGCAGCGCCCCTCCGCATACGTGTCGATACTCCCACCTCGTCGATGACGTGCACCTATGGCGTCTCACGGCGCCATGCCTTCATCACATTCGTTATTGCGAATATTCAACATAACGAATATATAATGTCAAGGCGGCTCGCTCGTAATCGAGCGCTTAGTGGCAGTGCCTCCCCTGGTAGATGCCCGGACGGCTCTGCGGCCGTCGAGAAAACGGAGCAAGACAATGAAGAGACGCGCGTTCCTGGCGGGCGCCGGCACGCTCATGGCATCGGGTTTCACGGCTGATGCCGTATCCGCACAGTCTTCGACCAGCCGCGCACGGGTGGTCATCGCTGGCGCCGGTGCCGCTGGTCTGGCGCTTGCTTCACGCCTGCGTCGCCAGATGGAGAATGCGACGATCATCCTCATCGATGGCAAGAAGGCGCACCATTTCCAACCCGGCTACACGCTCGTCGGCGCCGGCCTCTGGAGGCCGGAGGATGTCACCGAAGCAAATGCGGCCTATGTGCCGGTGGGCGTCGAATGGATCGAGCAGGCGGTTGCCGAGTTCGACCCGGCCGCAAATGCCGTCATCACGGCATCCGGACAGCGTGTGCCATACGACTTCCTGTTCGTCGCCACCGGGCTGAAGCTCGACTATCAGGCGGTCGAGGGTATGGATGCGGGGCTCATCGGCAAGGAGGGCATCACCTCGATCTATGCTGGACCGACTGAGGCGGCAGCATCCGCGGCGGCGATCGACCGTTTCATCGAAGTCGGCGGTGTCGGCCTCTTCGGGCGTCCGCAAACTGAAATGAAGTGCGCTGGCGCGCCGCTCAAGATCACCTTCATCACCGACGACAAGGCGCGCCGCCGCAACCGGCGAGGCGGCGTGAAACTGATCTACAATGCCCACAATCCGGCGCTCTTCGCCGTGCCGCCCGTACACGAGAAGGTCAAGTCGCTGTTCGCGGCGCGCGACATCGCGACAAACTACAATCACGTGCTGAAGGCGATCGACCCCGGCACGAAGGAAGCAACTTACGCGACCCCCGGCGGCGATGTGAGGCTCCGCTACGACTTTATCCACGTCGTGCCACCGATGCGCGCGCCCGACGCGGTGCGCAAAAGCCCTCTGGCCTGGCAGAGCGGCCCTCTCGCTGCCGACGGCTGGGTGGAGGCTGAGAAGGCGACGCTCCGCCATCCAAGGTTCTCGAACGTGTTCGCGGTCGGCGACGTGGCTGGTGTACCGCGCGGCAAGACGGCGGCCAGCGTCAAGTGGCAAGTCCCGGTTGTCGTCGACAATCTCATTGCCGAGACTGCAGGCCGCACACCCACCGCCACCTACAACGGCTACACGTCCTGTCCGATGGTGACGGCCTACGGCAAGGCGATGCTGATCGAGTTCGACTACGACGGCAAATTGGTCCCGTCGTTCCCATTTATTCCGCCTCTCGAAGAGCTCTGGGTGTCCTGGCTGATCGAGGAGAAGGGCCTCAAGGGCGCTTATCGCGCGATGCTGCGCGGACGCGCATAAGGAGACGTGCCATGAGCGATTTCAATCCCGTCACCTTGTTCTACATTCTTCACGAGAGTCTGGGTTCGTGGCTCTGGGTCCTGTTGGCCCTCGCGTTCGTGCTGCTGGCCGGCATTGTCTCCGGCTTCGTGAAGCTGCGCCGCGCCGGACGAACTGTGGCGCGGCCGATGCTCGCGGCTATCGCGGTCGGGCTGATCGCCGCCGCTGTGTTCACGTTCGCCGTCCCGATCTGGACGCTGGCCGACACAGGCGCGCTCGGTGCTCCTGTCGACTATGTCATCGCCTTCGTGCTTGCGCTGATTCCCGGTGCTGTCGTCGCCTCGCTGGTCTTTATGCTGGCAGCGCGCCGCCGCCCAATGCCCGATGGTGCCTCTTTTGGGTGAGGCGCTTGACATAAATCTATTACTTCGTATATTCGCATATATGAAAATACAGATCGAACGCATGCAGGAATCTGCTGATCGGGCCTGTGAGCTGCTGAAGGCGATGGCGAACCGTCATCGTCTGCTCATCCTCTGTCAGCTCGTTCAAGGGGAACGGTCCGTCGGCGAGCTTGCCGAGTTCCTCGGCATCCGAGATTCAGCCGTCTCTCAACACCTCACGCTTCTGCGGAAAGACGGCCTCGTGAGTGCGCGGCGCGATGGCCAGACCATCTGGTACTCGATCGCCAGCTCGGAGGCCCGCACCCTTCTGTCGGCGCTTTACGATGTTTTTTGCAAGCCGGCAGCGATGCGTGATGCAAAGTCCAGACGCAAGCCCGCGTCACGCAGATAAAGTTTGAAACGGATCATTCTCATGTGGCTCAGGCTGTTTGTCGTCCTGGCGATGTCCATTGGGCCGCTGCAGGCGCTCGATGCGGCAGACACGTATTCCGTGAGGCTGGCCAGCATCTCCGACGATAAGGCCGTGTTCGCGACCGTCGAAACGCCGAGGCCTGCCCAGGCCAGGGTGCGCACGGGTGGGACGGTCGCCCAGCTCACTGTCAAGGAGGGTGATCGCGTCGAGGCCGGGCAGGTGATCGCCACAGTGGGCGATGAAAAGCTTGCCCTGCAGATGAAGTCCCTCGATGCCCAGATAGCCGGGCTCCAGGCGCAGCTGGCACAGGCAAGAACGGATCTCGCACGCGCTGAAAGCCTGGCGGAGCGGGGCACCATTCCAAGAGCGCGCCTCGACGAAGCGCGCACGGCTGTCGACGTTGCGGCGAATACACTGCAAGCGCGCATCGCCGAGCGCTCGGTGGTCGAACGGCAGCTTGCGGAAGGCGAAGTCCTGGCGCCGACCGCAGGTCGCGTGTTGCGGGCGCCTTACACGGTAGGCGCTGTCGTTCTTCCCGGTGAGGCCATTGCTACCATTGCCGAGCAGAATTTCGTCCTCCGCCTGCGCGTACCCGAGCGGCACGCTCAGTTCCTCAAGGTCGGCGATCGCGTCCGCGTCTATGGCGCGGAGATCGGATTGTCAGGTACGCGCTTCGGCACAATCAGGCTGATCTATCCGCAGATCGAGGATGGCCGGGTCGTCGCCGATGCTGTCCTGGAGGGGCTTGGCGATTATTTCGTCTCCCGGCGCATTCGTGTGTGGATCTCGGGTGGCGCACGTCAGGCCTTCATCTTGCCGGCCCCACTCGTCTCGACGCGATTTGGTGTCGACTATGTCAGGATCGCACTCGATGGTGGGAAGTTCATGGATGTCCCTGTCCAGCGCGGGCGCCCGCATCCCACGCCCGAAATGCCAGACGGGCTCGAGATCCTGTCCGGCATCAAGGCTGGCGACCGGCTGGTGCGGCCGTGAACCTTGGCCTCTCGGGGCGCCTGACGCGCGCGACGATCCGCTCTCCGCTGACGCCACTGTTTCTTATGGCAGCTATTGCCATGGGGTTGATCGCGCTGCTCGTGATCCCGCGCGAAGAAGAGCCCCAGATCAGCGTTCCGATGATCGACATCCGCGTCAATGCCGACGGCCTCAAGGCACCCGATGCCGTGGAACTGGTCACCAAGCCGCTCGAGACCATCGTCAAGGCCATCGACGGGGTCGAGCACGTCTACAGCCAGAGCGAGGACGATCGCGTCATGGTGACGGCGCGCTTCCTTGTCGGCACCAAGGCGGAAGACGCTATCCTGCGCGTGCACGAAAAGATCCGCGCCAATATGGATCGTATTCCCGTTGGGATTCCTGAGCCTCTGATCGTCGGTCGCGGTATCAACGACGTGGCCATCCTCACGCTCACTCTGTCGCCAAAGCCCCAAGCAGCCGCCCGCTGGACCGACAAGGATCTCTATGAACTGGCCGACAAGTTACGCACCGAGCTGACGAAGGTCGAGAATGTCGGCCTGACATACATTTCCGGAGGAAGTCCACAGCAGATCCGCGTCGAGCCGTCGCCCGAAAAGCTTTCGCTCTACGGCATCACGCTGCAGCAGCTCGTGGCCAAGGTGCGGGAGGCCAATCGCTCGTTCCTCGCCGGGCAGGTGCGCGATGCCGGCACGACAAGGACCGTTGCGGCCGGCCAAACGCTTTCGGGCATACCCGATATCGGTCTTCTGTTGATCACCGCTCGCGATGGGCGACCGGTCTATGTCAATGACGTTGCCTCTGTCGTGATCGGACCGAGCCCGCAGGAGCATCGCGTGTGGCACGATGCGCGCGGCGATGAGGGCGGATGGAGCCGCACGCCTGCCGTCACCGTTGCAGTCGCCAAGAGGGCCGGTGCCAATGCGGTCATCGTTGCCGAGGAGCTCCTGCGTCGTCTGGATGTCGTGAGAGGCCCGCTGATCCCTGAAGACATCAGCGTAACGATTACGCGCGACTACGGCGAGACAGCCAATGAGAAGGCCAATGAGCTGCTCTTTCACTTGGCGCTCGCGACCATATCAATCGTCATCCTGATCGCGGTCGCCATCGGTTGGCGCGAGGCCGTCGTCACGCTCGTCGTCATTCCGACGACAATCCTTCTGACGCTGTTTGCGGCCAACTTGATGGGCTACACCATCAACCGCGTCAGCCTGTTCGCGCTCATCTTTTCAATTGGCATTCTGGTCGACGACGCTATCGTGATCGTCGAGAACATCGCTCGACACTGGGCCATGCGCGACGACCGCTCGCGCCTGCAGGCTGCCGTCGAGGCCGTGGCCGAGGTCGGCAATCCGACGATTGTGGCGACGCTGACAGTCGTTGCGGCGCTGTTACCCATGCTGTTCGTTTCGGGCCTCATGGGACCGTACATGGCGCCGATCCCGGCTAACGCGTCCGCGGCCATGCTGTTCTCGTTCTTCGTCGCGGTGGTCATCGCTCCCTGGCTGATGCTGCGGTTGGCACCCGCCATTGGCGGGGAGGCGGCAGGGCACGGTCCGCATGGCGAAGGCCTGCTCGGCGGCGTCTACAGGCGCCTTGCTGAGCCGGTGATCCGCAACCGGCGATCGGCGTGGTTTTTCCTGATCGGTGTCGGTGTCGCGACGCTCGCCGCGTTGGCACTGTTCGCGATCAAGTCCGTGACGGTGAAGCTGCTGCCTTTCGACAACAAGTCCGAGTTGGCCGTGGTACTGGATCTGCCCGAAGGCGCAAGCCTCGAGGATACGGAGCGCATTCTGTTCGCGATGGCGGAAGTCGCGCGCGGCCTGCCTGAAGTGCGTTCCATCCAGTCCTATGCCGGCACGCCGGCTCCCTTCAATTTCAACGGGCTGGTGAGGCACTATTACCTGCGCCAGTCCGTCGAGCTCGGGGAGCTTCAGCTCAATCTTGCGCCACGCAGCGAGCGCGCTCGCGCCAGCCATGCCATCGCCCTCGATCTGAGGCAGCGCCTAAAGCAGATCAGCGTGCCTGACGGCACGAGCGTTAAGGTCGTCGAAGTGCCGCCCGGGCCGCCCGTGCTGGCGACGCTGCTGGCGGAGATCTACGGCCCCGACTCAGAGACCCGACGCGCCGTTGTGCGTGAAGTGAAGAAGATCTTCGTCTCCGTGCCTTATATCGTCGATGTGGATGACTCCGTCGGCGCATCGCGACCGCGCTTGCGCGTATCCATCGACCAGGATCGCCTCGAGTTCTTCGGCGTGGCGCAGAGCGACGTCTACGACACCCTGCAGATGCTCCTGGGCGGCACGTCGGTCGGGTACTCCCATCGGGGCGAAGACCGCAATCCCATCGAGATCGCCGTGCGGCTGCCGAAGAGCGCACTCGCCTGGTCGGAAGCCATGGCGTCGACGCCCGTGCCCGCCAATGCACTGCCTGGCAACCGTAGCGTGGTCGAACTGGGCGAGGTGGTGCGCGTGGCCCGGGAAGAGGGTTCACCGGTCATATTCCGGCGCGATGGCCGCTTCGCCGACATGGTGATGGCTGAGTTAGCGGGCGCCTATGAAGCGCCAATCTACGGCATGCTCGAGGTCTCACGCCTCATTGACGCACATGACTGGGGCGCCCTGCCGAAGCCGGCGCTCAAGCTCCATGGCCAACCAACCGACGAATCGAAGTCCACACTGCTCTGGGATGGCGAATGGGAGATCACCTACGTCACCTTCCGTGACATGGGTGCCGCATTCGCCGTCGCCATCCTTGGCATCTACGTACTCGTGGTGGCGCAGTTCGGTAGCTTTCGCCTGCCGCTCGTCATTCTGACACCCATTCCGCTGACGCTGATCGGCATCATGCTCGGGCACTGGCTGTTCGGCGCGCCTTTTACCGCCACCTCCATGATCGGCTTCATCGCGCTCGCCGGCATCATCGTACGCAATTCGATCCTGCTCGTCGATTTCATCCGCCATGGACGAAGGCCGGACAGATCGCTGCGCGAGGTGCTGCTCGAGGCGGGCGCCGTCCGCTTCAAGCCGATCATTCTGACCGCGCTCGCCGCCATGATCGGTGCTGCTACCATTTTGGTCGACCCGATCTTTCAGGGGCTCGCGATCTCGCTGCTGTTCGGTCTCGCGTCCTCGACGCTCCTGACTGTCCTGGTCATTCCCGCCATTTATGTCGTCCTGCGGGATGACAGATAGAGCTGGAGATCGGATCGCTTCTGCGCAGGCCCTCGCGCGCCGGCCTCGTCTAGTGGCTATTCCGTGTGCCATCGGAAGGGTGTTCTGGGAGCTTCGCGCGCTTCGATCCTGGTCCGAAATCGTCCTTGCGTTCGGTCAAGGCCTACCTTGCCCAGAGCAGAGACTATGCACGCCTGAGAACCAGCATCTGGAACTCCTGCAGCCCTACCATGACAAGAGCCACGGGTGTCCCGACGGCTTCGCCTGAGGTAGCTAAAGAGACCACGAATGGCCAAAGCCTTCCAAAGAGCTGGGATGAAGTATGCGTTGTTGGCAGGCGGACTTCTTGCCGCCTTCTTGGCAGCCATGGGCTTCTACACTAACCGGCCGATTTCCGTCGAGGTGGCCTCCGTCGAGAGTAACGTTCCTGTGCGGGTGTTTGGTCTCGGCACTGCCGAGGCGCGCGTGCTTTCAAAGATCGGATTCGAGGTTGGCGCTACTCTTATCGAACTCAATGCCGATCACGGCGACCGTGTCAGCAAAGGGCAGGTGTTGGCCCGCCTTGCGATCGGCGAGCAAGAGGCCAAGGTCGCCAAGGCGCGTGCGGCATTGGAAATTGCTGAGGTGAATATCAAGAGAGCGGAGGCCAATCTCGAGAAGGCACGCGCCGTGCTGGCACAACGGGAGGAAGCGAACCGCCGCAAGCAGGCCCTCGCCGGGCGCGATGTCGTCTCGGCGCAGACGGTGGAGGAATCGGCTCGCGACGAAGCTGTGGCGAGAGCGGATGTATCCGTCGCCGAAAGTGAGATCGCGAGCACCAAGGCGCAGCTGACGGATGCGCGTGCCCAGCTTCAGTATGAGGAGACGATGCTGCGGCACCGGACACTTCATGCGCCCTACGACGCGATCGTAATCGAGCGCCATAAGGAGCCGGGTACGGTCATCAAGGCCGGTGATCCCGTCTTCACGCTGATCGCCATCGGCTCTTACTGGGGTCTGGCCTACGTCGACGAAGCCCGCGCTGGCTTCCTCGAGGAGGGTCAGCGCGTCGATGCGCGTCTGCGCTCTCGCCCACAGGACGCCTTCACGGGCCGGGTGGTGCGGATCGGGCTCGAGAGCGACCGCGTGACGGAAGAACGGCGCGTCTATATCAGGGGCGACAGCCCTCCGCCACGTGTGTTCCTCGGCGAGCAGGTGGAGTTTCTGATCACGGTAGCGAGGCTCGACAAGGCGCTGTTGGTGCCGGAGGCTGTCGTGTATGGATTCAATGGTCGTGACGGCACGGTGTGGACCATCGAGGAGGGACGGCTCAGGCAACGTCTTGTCCCCTTCCGCCATCGGACGGAGGATGCACGGCTCGAGATTGCGGGCGGCTTGCCCGACGGGGCGCAGGTTGTCATACGCGTGCAGAGTGGCTTCCGCGAAGGTCGCGCGGCGCGAGCCGCGGAGGCCCCTCGCAAATGAACCTCGCCTATCGCGATATCCGACACAATCTCGGGCGGTTTCTGTTGACCTGTGTCGGTCTCGGCCTTCTGCTCGGCGTCGTCTTGGCGATGATTGGCATCTATCGCGGGTTGGTCGTTGACGCCCTGACCATCGCGCGTGCCCCAGGGGTCGATCTATGGGTGGTGGAAGCCAACACGCGCGGCCCGTTCGCTGAGGCCTCGCGCATTCCTGGAGACCTTCGGGAGGCGGTGGCACGTATTGCGGGCGTGGCATCGGCCGGCAGCATCACTTACCAGACCGTCGAGAGCGAGCATCGGGGCGGGAAGCTGAGGCTCTATGTCATCGGCTACGAGCCGACGCGCCCAGGGGGGCCGCCGGAGATCACGGAAGGCAGAGGCATTGCGCGGAGTCACTATGAGCTGGTGGCCGACCGCAGCACGGGGCTCACTCTGGGAGATCGCATTCAGCTTGGCCGGAGTACCTTCAGCGTCGTCGGGCTGACGCGCTATCAAGTCAATTCCGGTGGTGACCCCGCTATCTACATCACTCTTCCCGATGCACAGAAGCTACAGTTCGATCTCGCGCCGCCCGCCGCCCGCGTGCAGCTCGCGCGTGGTACAAGCGGATCGAGCCGAGATACTGTCAACACTGTGGTGGCGCGACTTCAGCCCAACGCGTCGCCCGATGCGGTCGCGGAAACCGTGCGGCGCTGGAAGCACTTGGCTGCCATCACGCAACAGGCTCAGGAGTTGATCCTGACACGCTCGTTGGTTGATCGTGCCCGCCGGCAGATCGGACTCTTCACGAGCCTTCTCCTCGCCGTATCCGCCGTCATCATCGCGCTCATCATCTATACGATGACCATGGAGAAGCTGAGGCAGATCGCCACGTTGAAACTGATCGGTGCCCCCGACCGCACCATCGTCGGCATGATCGTGCAGCAAGCGCTGGCCCTGGGCTTCATCGGGTTCGGCATCGGTGCCATGCTCATTGTCAGCATCAAGGACTACTTCCCCCGGCGGGTGGTCCTCGAGCCGGACAATGTCCTAGCCCTCGGATTTGTCGTGTTTGCCGTGTGTTTGGCCGCGAGCGGACTTGGAGTGCGCGCCGCGCTCAGGATCGATCCGGCATCGGCACTCGGGGGATGAGACATGACCACTTTAGCTGATCCGCTTGTGCGCCTTGACCGGATATCCAAGCATTTCGGCGAAGGCGAAACCCGTGTCGACGCGCTGCGTGCGGTCTCGCTTGAGGTCCATCCGGGCGAGGTCGTAGCTTTGCTCGGACCGTCAGGATCGGGCAAGACAACGCTCTTGAACGTCATCGGCTGTATTCTCGATCCGTCCTCCGGCTCGATGGAGCTTGACGGCGAGCTCGTCCTCAAGGATGGAGCTTGGCTGCGACGAGATCTTAAGCGGCTCCGGCTCGATAAGATCGGCTTCATATTCCAGTTCCACAATCTGATCCCGTTCCTCGATGCCACGGACAACGTGGCGCTCGTGCTTCAACTGGCCGGAGCGGACGCGACAACCGCACACGAGCGCGCTATCGGACTTCTGAAATACCTTGAAGTCGATCATCGTCGGCAGGCGATGCCCGCCAAACTCTCAGGTGGCGAAGCGCAACGCGTTGCGATCGCGCGGGCGCTTGCCAACAAACCGCGCATCATCCTTGCGGACGAGCCGACGGCGGCGCTCGACTCAAAGCGCGCTGCCATCGTCATGGACTTGCTGCGCAGGGTGGCGGTGGAGCAGCAGGCTGCCATCATCGCGGTGACCCACGATGAGAAGATTTTCGATCGCTTCGATCGGATCTTCAGCCTGCGCGATGGGTGGCTCGAAAGTGAAACCAACAGCTTGCAGACGGCTTGAGCGGGACGGGAAAGCTCGTTGCGCTGGCAAGCTCTGCCCCAATAGAGATCAAGCTTTTTCTAGGCAGCCCGATCGATGGCTGGGCAATGGTTTCGAAAGCAGGCAGCCCTTCGTCTAGGATCTCGATGGAAGGATGCGCGTCGGCGCTCACAATAGACGCCTTGATGGCATCAGAGAAGCCATTGCCTCATTTGCGAGCTCTTTGGTTTCGTCCGGCAGATTCGGTTGTTTCCTCCAATCCAATACGGCTTAAGGGGCAAAGTGCTTAAACGCCTAAGTTTGCGATAGCAGCTTCCACAGAGGGGCGACGTTCATGCTCCCAGGTAGTGCGAGGACGAAGCTTGCCAACTCACGCGCTGCGGCCGGTGTGTATCGCGCAGAGACATTCTCCAGGAACTTGGCTTCGATCTCGCTCCGCGAAAGGGGTTCCTGTGGATCGCCCTTCGGGAAATCACGCTGGCTCAAGAGTGTGCGACCATCCTTTAGCGTGATTGTCACCCGCGCCGGGAACTTCGTCGGATAGAGCGCTGTCAATTCATCCACGGCGACAACCTCGGTTTTTGCAAGGACGTCCTGGACATCCTTCCTGAGGACACGCTCAGGCGCAAACTGCGCTTGACCGACCGCACGATCGATAGCCGCCACGGCGCAGCAGTAAGGGACCGAGACGCGCGCGCCCATGCCAGTTGTCACGTCCTTCGCCGAAAAGTGCGACTTCACTGTCGCATACGTTTCGTTGACGATGCCCGTGATCTGCTCAGGTCTCACGTCGTGCTTTGAGACAATATCGAGCGTCGCCTGAATGGCGGCATGACTGGCGAGAATGGATGGAAAGAACTTGAAGCCGTTTTCCAGGATTTCCCACTGCGAACCAAGACCTTTCGTCAGAATATCGAGCTTGGGCTCGAGCGAGTACGCGTTGAGATAGCCCTTCTCATGTTCGAGTATGGTTGGCGGGCTGGTGCCGCCGAGCTCTGCCAGTCGGGCAGACAAGACCCCGTTGAACGAAGCTTTTCCGGGATGGAGACTCTTGGTCATATCGCCGTACGTGAAAAAGGTATTCAGACCGGCAGCCTGAGTGCCGGCCGCACCCAGTGCCACCAGCGTGCGATCGGTATCGAGCTTCATGGCAGAGGAAGCGCTGGCGGCGGCACCGAACGTGCCGTTGGTCGCCGTCGAATGCCAGAATCGATAGTGCGTCGGCATCACTGCCATGCCGACTCTGACGGCGACCTCGTAGCCGGCAACGATCGCCGTGACAATTTCGGGGCCGGAGAGGCCTCGTTCCTCCGCGAGTGCCAATGTCGGCGGCACGACAACCGAGCCCGTGTGCAACAGGGCGCGCTTGTGCGTGTCATCGAAATCCGCAGCATTGGCGAGAATGCCGTTGGCGAGGGCTGCGATTGCCGCATCGGCGCGCTCTGTGCTGCCCCAAATGGTCGACGTGGACGCTGAGCGAAACGATCCGGCGAGCCGTCCTGCAACTTCCGCCTTTTCCCCGTCGTCACGCCACGCTGCGATGCCGCAGCCCAATGTATCCAGAATGATCTCGGCCGCCTTGGCGGTGACTTCGTCTGGCAGTGATTGTGAGCCCAGATTGCTCACAAAATTGGCAAGTTCCCTAGTTGGCCCCTTCGCTGTCATGACGCTCTCTCGCTTCGTTGATGTGGTTCTATGGAATGGATGGACTAGGTGCCTAGGGTAGCGCCTCCTAGCGCTGCACAGCCAAGATTGTCGCTGCGCTCAAATAAACCACGCTAGTCAAAGTAGGCGTGCTGATCGCATTCACGCTAAGCTTCGATGAGGTCGTCGTCACGCTCTTTACGACAAGCACCGAAAACACGCTCCCGACGACAACCTGGGCCATGCAGCGATATGGTATTGTTCCCGATCTCAACGCCGTCTCGGCGCTTACAATGATGGCGACTGTAGCGCTCGCCCTTACCGCCGAGACCATGATCCGCAATGGATCCGCCCGGAAGCACTAGTAAGCCGTTGAAACTTTTAAGTAGAGAGATCTGTTATCGACCTCTCATCGCCAGATATCGAGCAGGTCGATCTCGGTCAATATGACATCGGCGGCCTTGGTGCTGAGGCAGGCGATAGGTACAAAGGCGAACATTACAATCGCCCGATCTGGAAGCTGACGGCGGCTTACGAGCTCAGATCGCGTGGATCAGCTCGAGGCTGGGCACAAGACGGCCCTGCTCGATCTTGTGAATGACGTCCGTAATTGACGCATTTGCCCTCGCCTCTAAGCCATGCTCTGCTGCTTCCCTCGCAATCATTCCGTTGAGATAGTCGATCTCGGTGCGCCGTCCTTTGATGGTATCCTGAGCCATTGAGGGGCGGGCGCCGGATGTCATGCGTGCCGCCAGCCCAAGAAGCACTTCCTCGGCTCGCCGCAGGGCACCCATTTCGTCCGACAGGCCGTCCGCCTCGCGCCAAGCATCGATCCAGAGCGACGGCGTTTGGCCGTTGATCGGCTCGAGATCGTAGCCCAGCTGCTTCCCGACGTGAGCAGCTTCGCCCGCGAGGCGTATCGCAAGGCGTCGAGCAATCGGCTCTTCAATGTATGTCTTGGTTGGAAGGCCAGTTGCTGCCGACACGGCATTGGACATCGCGTTCTGAACGACCTTGGACCAGCGCTCTCCCCATAGATTCGTGATCGCCTTGGCCGTGTCGATGTGACTCAGCATTTCGGTAAGCAGCTGCACGCGATGTGTAATGCGCCCGTGTGCCTCCCCAATCCGAAAGACCTCGAAGCCTCCCCCTCCCTTCTTAATGGAGCGGCGAACGAGGCCAGGGGCGATCAGCTCAACCACAATTTTGCTGGCGATGCCACCGACCGTGCGCGGCCAGCCAAGTACGGAAGCGATCGTCGGCTCATTGATTGCATTCTGCAGAGTGACGACGTAGCCACTTGTAGACAGAACATCCCGCAACATCATCGCGGCCCAAGCCGTGTCGTAGGATTTGAGTGATAGGAATGCAATGTCGATAGGCCCATCTTGCTCTATGGCGCGAAGCTCGCCGAGATGTGCCGCTCGCACCTTCACGGTGAAGCATTCCTCCTCCGAGCTTCCCTCGAGCCTCAATCCATGACGTCGAATGTGCTCGACGTGCTCGACCCAGGGATCGATCAAGACGACGTCGTGGCCCAGGCGAGCTAGGTATCCGCCGATGTAGCCTCCGACGGCTCCTGCTCCGAACATGAGGATCCGGGGCGTCTTCTGCGCTTCCTTCATTCGCTCGTCGTGCCTTCCTGTGTCCATCCGATAGCGCGCAGTATTTGCGCACCGCCCTCCGGCGGATATGGATATCTGGCTTTCAGGTGATGACGTTTTGGCCTGCACCATGCCCGCACAAGGCCGGTCACGAGTATTCTCTCACGCGGCGAGTTGGTTCCAATTCGCGATCACGTGTGCGTAACATGTCGCTTCTGTGTCGCAATGGAACATCGTACCGTTGAGAGAGCTGGCGTTGTGTTGCGCCGCGGAAACACTATCTTCCCGACTATCCGGAGCCCGGGCCAGGAATGGCGCGGTGCGTGGCAGGAGAAGGTGGCAGTGACGTCCTTGCTCGTTTGGGGTGCCGGCGCGATTGGAGGCACGATCGGCGGCTTCCTGGCAAGAGCCGGCTACGATCCTCTTCTCGTCGATACGGACAGCAAGCACATCTCGGCCATCCGTTCCCGAGGCCTCCGAATTGAGGGACCGATCGCACAGTTCGTATCGGAGCCGCGGGCATGCCTGCCTACCGAGGTGACGGGGCAATTTCAAACCGTATTGCTCTGCGTCAAAGCCCAGCACACCCAATCTGCAGTGACCGAGCTTCTGCCGTATGTGGCCGCCGATGGCTATGTCGTTTCCATGCAGAACGGCTTGAATGAGCGCGTTATCAGCGAAGAACTCGGCGCGGATCGAACTGTTGGGGCGTTCGTCAACTTCGGCGCGGATTGTGTCGCGCCAGGAGAAATCATCTACGGTGGTCGAGGAGCGCTCGTCATCGGTGAGCTCGATGGCCGTGTTTCCGACCGTGTCGTCGAACTTCAGAAGATGCTGCGCCACTTCGAGGAGGGCGTCTCGGTCACGGGGAACATCTTCGGATATCTCTGGGGTAAGCTCGCCTATTCCTCGATCCTGTTCGGCACAGCCCTTTCAGATTTGGGGATGGACGTTGCCCTGGCATCGCCGCAGTGGACGCCGCTGTGGCACGGCCTTGCTGCCGAGTCCCTGGCCGTTGCGGCCGCCGAAGGAATCAAGCCAGAGGGGTTCAACGGCTTCAAGCCCGAGGCATACCTGCCCGGCGGCACGATGGCTCACCGGCGCGCCTCGCTCGATGGCATGATCGCATTTCGCCGGACGTCGACCAAACAGCACTCCGGCATGTGGCGCGATATGGCCGTGCGCAATCGAAAGACGGAGGTAGACGAGCAGCCGGGGCTGATTGTCCAGATCGGGAAGAAGCATGGTTTGGAATGCCCGCTGCTGAAGAAGCTCGTTAGCTTCGTTCACGAGGTGGAATCCGGCGCGCGAACGCGATCTCCGGACAATTTGACCGCACTTGCGCATCTCGCGGGGGAGCTAGGTTACGAAAGCGACACGCGGCCATCTCTGGCGCGCACCTAAGGCATCGCGAGATGGTTCGCAAGTTATCGGATGTGTTCTTCACGCGCAGAGATGCGTATCGAACAGCTTGATGTGATCAAAACGCAAGACGGGAGGAAAGAATGCTGAACCGACGTGTATTCCTGACGCAGGCCTCCGTTCTTGCAATGCTGTCTCAGGTTCCGTCTGCCTTTGGGCAGTCTCAGAGCGCCGAGCTGAACTGGTCCGAGGGGCAGCCGAGCAGTCTTGATCCGCACATCGTTTTCGATGGGCCGATGGTGTTCTACATGCTGAACACCTACGACACACTCTATAGGTACACGGGAAATCCGCCCAAGATCGTGCCTTGGCTTGCTACCGAATACTCCGCCAGCGCCGATGGCCTGAGCTGGACGTTCAAGCTCCGCCCCGGATCGAAGTTCCACGATGGCAGTGAGATCACTGCGGAGGACGTCGTCTACAGCTTCAAGCGGCTCGTGGCCCTCAATCGCGGCCCGGCAGCGGTGTTCAGGCCGATTCTGGAAAGCGTCTCGGCGAGCGACAAGTACTCCGTGCAGTTCAAGCTGAAAGTGCCGTACGCGCCGTTCCTCTCGGCGGTGCCGCTCGTCGCCATCGTCAACCCTCGAGTCATCACGCCCAACGTTAAGGACAACGACTGGGGCAGCGCCTGGCTGAGCGCGAACTCTGCAGGCTCGGGCCCATACATGCTGGACACGAAAACCTATCGTCCG
>CAUJKI010000052.1 GCA_963205015.1 Pseudomonadota bacterium | reverse complement strand
TGCTCCCTCGCTCGGACCGCCAGTGGTCCCCCGTCGCCGGCTGATGGATCGCGGTGCTTCTTCACCCCGGTTCTGGCGGGGAAAGACAAGCAGGGGAGGGAATGAGCGTCAACTATAACGTCTGAATTCGATTCAGCAGCCGATTGAATTTGGCCGCAAAAACTGCGTCAGGACGTCGCAATCGATGTTGTGCGATCGAGGCTGTCGCGCACATGCGCCGGCTTTTGGCCAGATCGGCCACAAGTCGGCTCTGGAATGTGTCGGGAAGGTGGGCGCGATCACCTTGCCGGCGCGGCGAGATGAAGCATCTCGCGGCGGAAGGTGCCGTGCCGGTTGAAGTAGTACGGGATCGGTACCGTCGGATCGCCAAGCGATCGCTTCGCGATGCGCTCGTCGAGGTCCTCGAGGATCACGCGCGTGATCGGTGGCAGGTCGAGATCGCGGCTCTCGCTGAGTGTCATCCATACGAGTCCGGAAAGCTCGCCGTCGTTGTGGTCGGTGGTCTTGGTGATGGCCGAGGCCTCTACGCAGAAAAAGCGCGTATCGAAGCGGCGGGGGCGCCCCGGCGGCGTGATGGCGCGCGCAAGGAACGTCAGCGGGGCGAGGTCCGGCGCAAAGCCGTGCGAGCGGAATTGACGCCAGGTCTTGGCCGCGGGACTCTCGAGCGAGGGGTTTTCCGACGGTGGTGCGACATCGGCCATGTCTGCTGCCGCTCCGCCAATGATAATGCCGGCCTCCTCGAAGGTCTCGCGTACGGCTGTCATCGCGAGCCCCCGTGCCCGCGCGGCGCTCGGATGGCCCTTCATGTCGAGCAGGAGCTTGTCGGTTTCGCTCTGACGCAGCTCGCGCGCCGCATTCATGATCTTGTCGTCGGCATCCATGCGACCGCCTGGAAAGACGTATTTGCCGGGCATGAACTTCAGATCATCGCGGCGCTTGCCAAGCAGGACGCGCGGCGCCGGGCCGGTGCTGTCGATGATGATCAGGGTCGAGGCATCGCGCGGGCGCAGCACGGGGGCGGAGGATTTCTCTGCTGGCGCGGCGGCCTTGGCGGCGGCCCGCTCGGCCACGAGAGCCTTGAAGGATTCGTTGTTGCTCAACGCCCACTCCCGGCATCCACGGCGCCTCGCTCGGCCGCCGCGACCGGCAGCGGCTCGGGCGTGTCCTCGACGCCGCCGAAGCCGTGCATACGCTTCGACCACTGCAGGCCGATGAGCGCGCCTTTCACGGCGGGCAGCATGGTAAGGCACAGGAACAGCGTGAGCGGCAGCCAGACGGCCATGTGAACCCATGTCTCCGGCGCCAGGGCGCGTTCCATGATGAGGGCGCCGGCAACGACAATGTGGCCGACGATGGAAATCGTGAAATAGGCTGGTGCGTCATCGGCGCGCTGGTGATGCAACTCCTCGCCGCAGTGATCACACGCATCGGCAACTTTGAGATAGGCGCGATAGACATGCCCCTCGCCGCAGACAGGGCACTTGCCGAGCGTGCCGCGTCCCATGGCCTGCCAGGTGTCGCGGGGTGCGAGCGGATCGATCGCCGCGCTGGAGGCGGGGAGATGCGTGTGGGTCATGATGAGAGCCTTTCCGGCTGGCGACCGCGGGGCAGAGCCGCCGCGCGAACAATCAGCATGTCGCCTATCGAGGAGATAGTCGCTAACGGCGGTCCGGTCCATGGCGCAAACTGCATGGCGGGGTGCGGCACGAGCACGCGTATCGCCGCGCTCTATCGGGCTGTCAGCGTCGTCGATGGCGACGGGTTCCGATCCTAGGGCCTCGCCGGTGGGCACCCCCGCCGCGGGCGGCATGGCCGGGCATGGCTGCCGGCTCGCTGAGCATCTCGAAGCGGAGCGCGCCGGCCATGGGAATGGCCTCGACGAGCCGCACCTCGACCGGGTCGCCCAGACGGAAGCCGCGCCCGCTGCGGTCGCCGATCAGCGCGTGCGCTTCCTCGACATGGCGCCAGAACTCGCCACCGCCGAGCGTGGATGCGGGTATGAAGCCGTCGGCGCCCGTCTCGCGGAGACGCACGAAGAGACCTGAGCGCGTCACGCCAGAGATGCGGCCCGCGAACTCGGCATTCACGCGATCGGCTAGAAAGGCGCTGATCAGGCGATCGATCGTCTCGCGCTCGGCCACCATGGCGCGCCGCTCGGCTTCCGAGATGGCCTTTGCAGTCGTCGCGAGCTCCGGCCGCTCCTCGGGCGTCATGCCGCCGACCCCGAGTTTCATCGCCGCGATCAGCGATCGATGCACGAGAAGATCGGCATAGCGGCGGATCGGCGAGGTGAAGTGCGCATAGCGCAGCAGGTTCAGGCCGAAGTGGCCGAGGTTCGCGGTGTCGTAGACGGCCTGCGCCTGCGAGCGCAGGATCACCTCGTTGACGAACTCCGCGTGAGGCTGGTCCTTGGCGCGCGCGAGAATGGTGTTGAAGTGCTTCGGCCGAATGTGGTCGCCCGGCGGCAGCATCAGATCGAGCCCTTCGAGCAGCTCGCGCAGCGACTTCAGCTTCTCGGCGCTCGGTTTGTCGTGCACGCGATAGACGACGGGCGCGCGCGCCTGCTCGAGCGTCTCGGCGGCGGCGACATTGGCCTGGATCATGAACTCTTCGATGAGCCGATGCGCGGTGAGGCGCTCAGGCACGTGCACGCGGCGGACCATGCCGTCCTCGCCGAGCTCGATTTTGCGCTCGGGAAGATCGAGGTCGAGGGGCGCACGGCGGTCGCGCGCCGCCGCGAGCGCAGCATAAGCCGCCCATAGCGGCTTCAGCGCCTTGTCGAGCATGGGGGCCACGCGCGGACTCGGCTCCCCGTCTATCGCCGCCTGCGCCTCCTGATAGGAGAGGCGCGCCGCCGACCGCATGAGGGCGCGGTGGAAGGTGTGACGTCGCTTGTCGCCGTGCCGGTCGAAGATCATGCGCGCGACGAGGCAGGGGCGGACCTCGCCCTCGCGTAGCGAGCAAAGGTCGTTGGAAATGCGCTCGGGCAGCATGGGCACGACGCGGTCCGGGAAATAGACGGAGTTGCCGCGCGTCTTCGCCTCGCGATCGAGGTGCGTACCCGAGCGGACGTAGTGGGCGACGTCGGCGATGGCGACCGTCACGATGAAGCCGCCTTCGTTGGACGGATCGCCATCAGGCTCCGCGAGCACGGCGTCATCGTGATCGCGCGCGTCGATCGGATCGATGGTCACGAGCGGCAGCTTGGTGAGGTCGAGACGCCCGTGGGTTTCGATCTCCGGCAGGTCCTCGGCTTCCGCGAGCACGGCATCGGGAAAGCTGTCCGGCAGGCCATGCATGTGGATGGCAATGAGGCTGATACGGCGCTGGTCCTGCGGGCTGCCGAGCCGCTCGGCGACGCGTGCCTCGGGCACGCCCTCGCGATGGCGGCGCACGATGTCGAAGCGCACGAGTTCGCCGTCGTCGGCATCGCCCTCGTTGCCGGCACGCACGGGCCATTCCTTGAGATCCTTGCGATCGATCGGATCGATCATGCCGCCACCGCGCTTCGAGGTGCGGAAGATGCCGAGCAGGCGCTTTCTCTCGCGCGGCAGTCGCTTGATCGGCTCGGCCTCGTGGGCATAGCCGAAGGGATCGGTGTCGCGGATGCGGGCAATGCGCGCGAGAATACGGTCGCCGATCGATAGCGCGCCATTCCCGTCGGGGCCGATGGCGCGGCGCGGCGTGCGCACGAGAATCTTCGGACGCTCGCCTTCGGAGGCTTCCCAGCTCGCCGGTATCGCGACGAGCTCGCCTTCGTCATCGCGCGCGACGATCTCGAGCACGCCGACCGGCGGCAGCTTGCCGCGCGGCTTGACGGCCTTGCGATTGCCGACGATCGCGCCCTGGCCCGCGAGGTCCGAGAGGAGCGCCTTGAGCGCGATGCGGTCCTCGCCGCGGATATTGAAGGCGCGGGCGATCTCGCGCTTGCCGACCTTCTCGGTCGCGCTCGAGAGATATTCGAGCAACTGCTCGCGCGTCGGCAGTGGCGCCTTCCTGCTTTCCGAGCGCGGCTTGCCCGACCGGCTTGGCCGATCGGGCTTCTCCCGGCGCTTCTGCTTCTTCGGCACGAGCGCTCTTTCAGTTGATCCTATTCGGCAGCATCACGGCGGCGCGGCGGCGGCTTCTTCGCGGGGGCCTTGGGTTTGGCTTTAGCAGGCGCGGCCTTTGCGTCCGGCTTGTCTCCTGCCGGGGCAGCCTTCTTCGCCGCAGCCTTCGCCGGCTTGGCGGCGGCCTTCTTTGCAGGCTTCGATGCGGCTGACTTCTCCGCGGCAGGCTTTGCGGCCTTGCGTCCCTTGGCTGCCTTGCCGCCGCCTTTGGCCGCGCGCTCGGCGAGGAGGGCGACCGCCTCCTCCACGGTCACGGCCGTCGGCTCCTTGCCCTTGGGCACGTTTGCATTGAGCTTGGCGTGGTTGATGTACGGGCCATAGCGGCCCGAGAGCACCTGGATGTTGCCGCCGCCATCGGGGTGCGCGCCGAGATCCTTGAGAACGGTCGGCTTGGCACGTTGGAAGCGCCCTTTGCCGCCACCCGCCGCTTTCTCGGCGAGGACCGTCACAGCGCGATTGATGCCGATCGAGAACACTTCCTCGATCGACTCGACATTGGCGTACATGCCGTCGTGCAGGATGAAGGGTCCGTAGCGGCCGAGCCCGGCCATGATCTGCTTGCCGGTCTCGGGATGCAGGCCGACCTCGCGCGGCAGGCTCAGGAGCTGCAGCGCCTTCTCGAGATCGATGGTTGCCGCATCGATGCCCTTGGGGATCGAGCTGCGCTTGGGCTTGTCGTCCTTGTCCTTGCCCTGCTCGCCGAGCTGCACGTAGGCGCCGAAGCGGCCCGTGCGCAGCGTGACGGCGAGGCCGGTATCGGGGTCGTAGCCGAGCAGCTTGCCATCAGGACCGACAGCTTCCGGCGCTCCATCCTGGGGTTGCGCAAGCTGCCGCGTGTAGCGGCAATCGGGGTAGCGCGAGCAACCGATGAAGGCGCCATACTTGCCGCTGACTTTGAGGCTGAGGCGCCCTTCACCGCAGTTGGGACACGCGCGCGGGTCCGAGCCGTCACCCTTGTCGGGGAAGATATGGGGGCCGAGCAGCTCATTGAGCGCTTCGAGCACGTCGCTGACGCGCAGCTCCTTGGTTTCGTCGACCGCGCCCGTGAAATCCCGCCAGAAGTCGCGCAGGACCTGCTTCCAGTCGAGCTGGTGATCGGAGATGAGATCGAGCTTCTCTTCGAGACCGGCCGTGAAGTCGTACTCGACATACTTCTTGAAGAAAGCTTCGAGGAACGCCGTCACGAGCCGACCCTTGTCCTCCGGAATGAGGCGCTTGCGGTCCATGCGCACATAGCCGCGGTCCTCGAGAACGGCGAGTGTCGAGGCGTACGTCGAGGGCCGGCCGATGCCGAGCTCCTCCATTTTCTTGACGAGCGTCGCCTCGGTATAGCGGGGTGGCGGCTCGGTGAAGTGCTGCTTGGCGTCGACGCCGCGGTCCTGGAGATGATCGCCCTCGCCGAGCGGCGGCAGGCGGCGGCTCTCCTCGTCCTCGTCGTCGCGGCCCTCCTCGTAGAGTTTCAGGAAGCCGTCGAAGAGCACGACCGAGCCCGTGGCGCGCAGCCCGTAGGTCTTCCCGTCGCGGCCCTTGACCTCGATCTCCGCGGTCGTCTGCTCAAGCTCGGCGGAGGCCATCTGACTCGCGACCGCGCGCTTCCAGATGAGTTCGTAGAGACGTGCCTGATCGCGCTCGATGTGACGCGCGACGTGCTCGGGGCGGCGCGAGACGTCCGTCGGGCGCACGGCCTCGTGCGCCTCCTGGGCATTCTTCGCCTTGGTCTTGTACTCGCGGATGAAGGGGGCGACGTAGCGCTTGCCGAGCGTGTCCTCGATCGAGCGGCGGATCGGGCCGATGGCCTCGGGGACGATCTGCACGCCATCCGTTCGCATGTAGGTGATCAGGCCGACGGTCTCGCCGCCGATGTCGACACCTTCATAGAGGCGCTGGGCGACATTCATCGTCTGCTTGGCCGAGAAACCGAGCTTGCGCGAAGCCTCCTGCTGCAACGTCGAGGTCGTGAAGGGCGGTGCCGGGTTGCGCCGCATCGCCTTCTTGTCGACGGACTTGATGACGAAATCGCCCTTCTCGATCGCGGCCTTGATCGCGTTTGCGGACGCGCCGTCCTTGATGTCGAGCTTCTTCAACAGCGTGCCGGCAATGGCCGTCAGGCGCGCGCGGACTTCCTCGCCCTTTGCCGTCGCAAGCAGGGCCTCGATGGTCCAGTATTCCTCGGTCCTGAAGGCTTCGATCTCGCGCTCGCGCTCGCAGACGAGGCGGAGTGCCACCGACTGCACGCGGCCCGCCGAGCGCGCACCCGGCAGCTTGCGCCAGAGGACGGGCGAGAGCGTGAACCCGACGAGATAATCAAGCGCGCGCCGCGCCAGATATGCCTCGACGAGCGGTGCGTCGATGGCGCGCGGCGCCTTCATGGCCTCGAGCACCGCCTGCTTGGTGACGGCATTGAACGTCACGCGCTCGACGGGCATCCCCTTGAGCACTTTCTTGTCTTCGAGCACCTTGAGGATGTGCCAGGAAATGGCCTCCCCCTCGCGATCGGGGTCCGTTGCGAGGATCAGCTTGTTGGCACCTTTCACCGCGGCGGTGATCTCGCGGATCACCTTGGCGTTCCGGGCGTCGACGTCCCAGTGCATGACGAAATCGTTGTCCGGCTCGACCGAACCGTCCTTGGACGGGAGGTCCCGGATGTGCCCGTAGCTGGGTATGACCTTGAAGGCGGAGCCAAGGTATTTGTTGATCGCTTTGGCCTTGGCGGCCGACTCGACAATGACGATGTTCATTAGGATCCAGTGCCGTTTTCGGCGTCTCACGAGCCCGGGAATTGTCCCCACATCTTGGCCCGGACGCTGGCCGGTGATTGCGCGAGAACATGGGTGATGGCGCGGGGCCTGTCAAACCATCCGCGTGGTGCAGACCGCAGTGCTTTATAATTTATCCCATTTTATCAATGCATTAATGCGGCACATCGATATGGCCATGGCATGGCAAGGCTCATGTGGACAATTCCGTAGAGTGCCCCTCAAGGCACTGAACACGGTTGCTGAACAACTTTGAGTTGTGTATTGTTCTCATCGCAACCATTTTGACGGGTGCGGCGATGAATGAATGGGAAAGGGAGGTGACGTCCGTCATGTCCAGATCATTGCATAGCTTCTCATCTGCAAGCATGAAACAGACTGACTTGGAGACGGCGGGCAAGCTATCCCGAACCGATCAGCTCGAATATCTCGCAGACCTCACACTCGAATTGAAAGAGATCGCCGACAGCTTGGGTTGCGCGACTCTCGCTGGCGTCCTCGTCGTGGCCTACCGAGAGGCCGTGATCCAGGCGCAGCGACGCTGAGGGCACCCCGCGCGACTCAGCCGGCCTTGAGGGCGACGAGCTGCGCGCCGTGATGCTCAATGCGTCCCGCGAGCGCCAATTCGATGAGCACGCTCCTGAGCATGCGGATCGCGAGGCCGGTCGCGCGCGCGAGTTCGTCGATCGACACGGGCGCAGGGCCGAGCGCCTGCAACACTAGAAGCTGCGCAGCCTCTATCGGCAGGGATGAAGGTGCATCCGCGTCTTCGTCCGGCACGCGCTCCAGATGAGCGGAAGCAGCCCCCATGCCGCGCGGGGCCGATCCCATCTGGGGGCCGAGCGCTTCCAGTACGTCCGCGGCCGATGTGATGAGCGTCGCGCCCTGCTTGAGGAGCATGTTGGCGCCTTCCGCGCGCGGATCGAGCGGATGCCCCGGCACGGCAAAGACCTCGCGGCCCTGGTCGGCGGCGCGCCGCGCCGTGATGAGCGAGCCCGATCGCGTTGCCGCTTCGACAACGATGACGCCCAGCGCCATACCGGAGACGATCCGATTGCGCCGAGGGAAGTCGTTCCCGCGCGCCTTGAAGCCGGGCGGTTGCTCGCTGACGAGACAGCCTTCGGCGGCGATCTCGGCGTGCAGCTTCTCGTGCTCGGGTGGATAGATGTGATCGATGCCACCGGCAAGGACGGCAACCGTGCCTGTCTTGAGCGACGCTTCGTGTGCCGCGCCGTCGATGCCGCGCGCAAGGCCGGAGACGATCACCATGCCGGCCGCGCCGAGACCTGCCGCAAGCTGTCGCGCCATCGCGCGGCCAGCGGCAGATGCATTGCGCGCGCCGACGATCGCCACCGCAGGCTGCGCCAGGAGCTCCGTGCGGCCCTTCACATACAGCATGGGCGGCGGTACGCCGGCATGGACCAGCACGGCCGGATAGCCCGGCTCTATGGTGAAAAGGGGTCTCGCGCCGATACGCTTTGCGGCTTCGAGCTCGGCCTCGGCCTTCTCGCGCGGATAGATCTGCACGGGTTGGCGGCGGCCCCCGCGGCGTGTGAGATCGGGGAGGGCGGCGAGTGCCTTCTCGGCGCCGCCGCAGTGATTGATGAGCTCGCGGAAGGTGACGGGGCCGACGTTTTCCGTGCGGATGAGGCGCAGGCAGGCGAGGCGCTCGGCATGTCCCAGTTCCGCAATCGGGAGCGGGGCCGGCGCACCATAGGCTGGAGGGCTAGGCTTTGGCACCGATGCGGCTCTCCTGCCCCGCGATGAGCCGCCGGATGTTCTCACGGTGCTTCCAATAGATCAGCGCGGAAATGATGGCGATGATCGGCACCACGAGCTGGCCGCCGACGATCGTGAAATAAATGAAGACGACGAATGTGCCGATCAGCGAGGCAAGTGACGAGAACCGCGTCACCACAGCAACCACGAGCCAGGCAAGGCAGAAGACGAGAGCGGCCGGCCAGTAGGCACCAATCAGCACGCCAATGTATGTGGCAACGCCCTTGCCGCCCTTGAAGCCGAGCCAGACGGGATATAGATGGCCGACAACGGCGCCGAGCCCCGCGACCCAGGGAATGAGCAGCACGGTCAGCAGGCCCTGCGATGCCGGAGCTGCCCCGGTGCCGAGCCTGGCAGCCAGCAATGAAGTCAGCAGCACCGCCGCCGTTCCTTTGAGACCGTCGAGCAGAAGGGTCAGCGCGGCGAGCTTCTTGTTGCCGGTTCTGAGTACATTGGTGGCGCCGATGCTGCGCGAGCCGATCGCGCGCACGTCGCCGAGGCCGGCAGCGCGCGTCAGGATGAGCCCGAAGGGAACGGAGCCCAGCACATAGCCGAACGCGAGCGCCGCCAGCGCGGGCAGAATAAGAGAGGAGGACATCTCGGCGGATCCGGCCAGTCAAGTTCGGTGGGTGAGGGGCGGCGGCCCGCCCGGGCGTTCAGGAACCGTACTGATAGACCATGCGCCCGGCAACCATGGTCTTGAGCACGCGGCCCTGGAGCTTCTGCTCGTCGAAGGGCGAGTTTTTCGAGCGTGAGCGAAGCTGCTCGCGGTCGACGACCCAGGGCTGGCCGGGATCGAACAGCAGCAGATCGGCCGGTGCGCCCTTCTCGAGGCGGCCGCCGGGCAGGCCGAGCAGCTTCGCCGGATGGATGGTCATGGCGCGGAGCAGCGGCAGGAGTCCGATCTCGTCGGAATGATAAAGGCGGAGTGCGGCCGCGAGCAGCGTCTCGAGACCGATGGCGCCGTCGGCTGCTTCGGCGAACGGGCGGCGTTTGACGTCCGCGTCCTGCGGGTCGTGGCTCGACACGATGACGTCGATGTCGCCGGATGCGAGCGCGCGCACCATGGCCACGCGATCCTCCTCCGAGCGCAATGGCGGGCGCACCTTGAAGAAGGTGCGGTAGGAGCCGATGTCGTTCTCGTTGAGCGTGAGGTGATTGATGGAGACGCCGCAGCTCACGGGAAGGCCACGCGCCTTGGCGCCGCGAACAATCGCGAGGCTGTCCGCGCACGAGATGGTCGAGGCGTGATAGCGGCCACCGGTGATTCCGACGAGGCGTACGTCGCGCTCGAGGACGATCGTCTCGGCAGCCTTGTTCACGCCCTTGAGGCCGAGCCGCGTCGAGACCTCGCCCGAGTTCATCGCACCGCCTTCCGTGAGGAAGGGGTCCTCGGTGTGGTGCATGATCAGCGCGTCGAAGTCCTTCGCGTAGAGCAGCGCATTGCGCATGACGCTCGTGTTGACGATCGAGGACTTGCCGTTCGAGAAGGCGACCGCGCCGGCGCGCTGCAGAAGGCCGACCTCGGCGAGCTCATGGCCTTTCAGGCCCTTGGTCAGCGCCGCGATGATGTGAACATTGACGATGGCGCGCTCGCGGGCGCGGCGCTGCACGTAGTCGACGAGCGCGACCTGGTCGATCACCGGCTCGGTGTCCGGCATGCAAGCGATCGTCGTGACGCCACCTGCGGCCGCGGCGAAGCTTGCTGTCTTGAGGGTCTCGCGATGCTCCTGGCCGGGATCGCCCGTGTAGACCTGCGCGTCGATAAGGCCGGGGCATAGAATGTGGCCGAGGCAGTCGACCACTACCGCGCCGGCTGGTGCGTTCCGGCGCAGATGCCCGCCAAGATCGGCGATCACCCCGTCCGTGATGAGCACGCCGCCCGGCTCGTCGCGTCCCGAGGCGGGGTCGATGATGCGGGCATTGATGAATACGGTGCTGGTGCCGGCTTCCGCGCCGGCTTTCGCACCATCCCTGGCAATCGGGGGCCTCACGCTCGCACCTCGTCTAGCCATATGATCCGCTGTTCGGGCGCTTCAGTGTCCCGATTCCGAAGTTCGCCTCACCTCGATGCCAGTGTCCCGAGCGAAGCGCTCGATCTCACGCTGGCGTTCTCAATGGTTAGGCAGATGCCGCGCCAGCGCCTCCAGCACGGCCATGCGTACGGCAACGCCCATCTCGACCTGCTCGCGGATGACGCTGCGCGAATGATCGGCGATGGGCGAGGCAATCTCGACGCCGCGATTCATCGGGCCGGGGTGCATGATCAGCGCGTCCGGTTTGGCGCAGTCGAGCTTTTCCTGGTCGAGCCCGAAGAAGTGATAGTACTCGCGCGACGTCGGCACGTAGTTGCCTTCCATGCGTTCGCGCTGCAGGCGCAGCATCATGACGATGTCGCAGTCCTGGAGGCCCTTCCACATGTCGGTATAGACCTCGGCGCCGAGCCGGTCGATGCCGGGCGGTAGCAGTGTCGAGGGCGCGACGAGGCGCACGCGGGCGCCCATGGCGTTGAGCACGTGGATGTTCGAGCGGGCGACGCGCGAGTGCAGGATGTCGCCGCAGATGGCGACGGTCAGCCCCGCGATGCGGCCCTTGGCGCGGCGGATGGTCAGCGCATCGAGAAGCGCCTGCGTCGGGTGCTCGTGCGCGCCGTCGCCGGCATTGATGACCGAGCAGTCGACCTTCTGCGCGAGCAGCTCGACGGCGCCTGCCGCATGGTGGCGCACGACCAGCAGGTCGGGGCGCATGGCGTTGAGCGTCATCGCGGTGTCGATCAGCGATTCGCCCTTCTGCACCGAGGACGTTGCGACGTTCATGTTCATGACGTCGGCGCCGAGGCGCTTGCCCGCGAGCTCGAACGACGACTGCGTCCGGGTCGAGACTTCGAAGAAGAGATTGATGAGCGTACGTCCACGAAGGACGTCGCGTTTCTTGTTGACCTGCCGGTTGATGTCGGCGGCCCGGTCCGCGAGATCGAGGAGGGAATTGATCTCTTGGGCGCTCAGACCCTCGCAGGTCAGGAGATGGCGCCCGGGAAAGTAGAAAGACGCGTGTGCCTGTGTGTTCATTAAAGCCGGTCTCTTACGCCCCTCGGCCAGGAGGCGCAAGGGGGCGACCGCGACACGTTTGCGAGACCCGTGGACAGTGGGGCGGGTCGGCGTAGAATAAGAATGATTTCGGCAAGTTCGATGCCCGCGGGCCACACAGTCCGGCCACACTGGGGCCCTACAACCACCCGGGAGCCAAACGCATGAAGCCGTTGAAGCTGGAGCGCGCCGAGACGCAGCGGCCTGCGGCGACCGGGATATCGCCCGGTCCGGCCGCGCCCGGTGCCTATCCCGCCGTCCGGATGCGGCGGAACCGCAAGAGCGCCTGGTCGCGCCGCCTCGTCGCCGAGAATGTGCTGACCACGGCAGATCTCATTTGGCCGATGTTCCTCATCGACAGTGCCGAGGCGCGTACGCCCGTCGCGCACATGCCGGGCGTGGACCGCCTCAACATTGCCGAAGCCCAGCGCGCCGCGGAGCAGGCGGCCAGGCTTGGCATCCCTGCCGTCGCGCCTTTCCCATATATCGATCGGGCGCTCCGCGACCCGCGCGGCAGCGAGGCGGAGCGCGCCAACAATCTCATGTGCCGCGCGGTCCGCGCGATCAAGGAAGCGGTGCCGGAGATCGGTGTCATCACCGACGTCGCTCTCGACCCTTACACGAGCCACGGTCACGACGGCGTGCTCGACGACCGTGGCGTGATCCTGAACGATGAAACGGTCGCCATCCTCTGCCGGCAAGCGCTCGCGCTCGCTCGGGCCGGCGTGGACTGCGTCGCACCCTCGGACATGATGGATGGCCGCATCGGTGCCATCCGCCGCGCGCTCGATGGCGAGGGTTACGACGAGGTTCAGATCCTTTCCTATGCCGCCAAGTACGCCTCGGGCTTCTATGGGCCCTTCCGTGATGCGATCGGCACCAACACGACGCTCATCGGCGACAAGCGCACCTACCAGATGGATCCGGCCAACTCGGACGAGGCGCTGCGCGAGGTTGCGCTCGACATTGCCGAGGGTGCCGACATGGTCATGGTGAAGCCGGGCATGCCCTATCTCGACATCGTGCGCCGGGTGAAGGACACGTTCGGTGTGCCGACTTACGCCTATCAGGTATCCGGCGAGTACGCGATGCTCAGGGCCGCGGCTCTCAACGGCTGGCTGGACGGCGACCGCGTGATGATGGAGGCGCTCCTTGCCTTCAAGCGCGCCGGCGCTGACGGCATCTTGACGTACTTCGCGCCCGAGGCGGCGAAGGCGCTCGCTGCTTCGTGACATCGTTCGTTCCGGGGACTATACAAGCGCACTAATCGCCGCTCGACGGCCAATGAAATAAGTGCGCCTAGCACCCGAACGCGAGGGAACCCCGATGTCCGAGACCCTGTCTTCCGACGCCGACGATATCGCGACCGTGCTCGGCATTCTCCGCCAGCGCTTTGGCGAGCGACTTCAAACGGGCGAGGCCGTGCGCCGCCAGCACGCCCACACGCTGACCTGGCTGCCGAACCAGCCGCCCGATGCCGTCGTCTGGCCGGACAACACCGAGGAAGTGCAGGAGGTCGTGCGGATCGCGGGCACGCATGGCGTGCCGATCATTCCGTTCGGCGCGGGGACCTCGCTCGAAGGGCATCTCAACGCCCCGCGCGGCGGCGTCTCGCTCGACTTCTCGCGCATGAACCGCATTCTCGCCGTCAACGACCGTGATCTCGACGCGACCGTCGAGGCCGGCGTGTCGAGGAAGCAACTCAACGATCACCTGCGCGACATGGGATTGTTCTTTCCCGTCGACCCGGGTGCCGAGGAGGCCACCATCGGCGGCATGTCGGCGACGCGCGCGTCCGGCACGACTGCCGTGCGCTACGGCACCATGCGCGAGAATGTGCTGAACGTGACGGCCGTCATGGCCGACGGCACCGTGATCCGCACGGCGCGGCGCGCGCGCAAATCTTCGGCCGGCTACGATCTCACGAAGCTGCTCGTCGGCTCGGAAGGCACGCTCGGCATCATGACCGAGGTGACCGTGAAGCTCTACGGAATCCCTGAGAGCATCCTCTCGGCCGTCTGCCCCTTCGAGAGTGTCGCGGGGGCCTGCAATTCCGTGATCATGGCCATTCAGCTCGGGCTCGGTCTTGCGCGTATGGAGCTCATCGACGAGGCGACCGTCCGCATCCTCAATGAGCAGGCCAAGCTGAACCTGCCGATAAAGCCCATGCTCTTCCTGGAATTCCACGGCACGGAGGCCGGTACGCGCGATCAGGTGCGCATCTTCGAGGACATCGCCCGCGGCGAAGGTGCTGTGGGTTTCGATTGGGCCGAGAAGGAAGAGGATCGCCGCCGTCTCTGGAAGGCGCGTCACGAGAGCTACTGGTCCGTGAAGACTGCACACCCTGGTCGTGAAGCCATCGCGACCGACGTCTGCGTGCCGATCTCGCGGTTGGCCGAGTGTGTGGCAGAGACACTCGAGGACATTCGTGCCTCGGGCCTCAGCGCGCCGATCGTCGGACACGTAGGCGATGGCAATTTCCACACCATGCCCATGGTCGACATGTCGAACCCCAAGGAGATCGCGGCCGCCGAGGTCCTGATCGAGAAGATGGCGAAGCGCGCCATTGCCATGGATGGCACCTGCACGGGCGAGCACGGTGTTGGCCAGGGCAAGATGAAATACCTCAAAGCGGAGCACGGTCCAGCGTTGGCCGCCATGCGCGCCATCAAGCAGGCGCTCGATCCGCAGAACATCCTCAATCCCGGCAAGATCCTGCCGGCGGATTAGTCGCACCTTCGAGCAGGTCGCGGGCCCTGCACCCGCATCGCGCCAAAGGCGCGTGTCTTCGACACGACAGACACCCCCGCCCCCCGTCTTCCATAGATTTGGAGTTCGCGGAGAGCACCTCCACTTCCCCTTCTCCCCGTAAGGACGGGGAGAAGGGGAAGTGGACGGCCCGCGGCAAACCTACCGCCGCACCTGCCGCCTGAGCTGCGCCGGTGTCATGACGCGCGTCGCGAGGATGACGGCGGCGAAGAGCACCACGCCGAACGTGACGAGCGCTGCCAGTCCGCTCGCCTGCATGATGAGCCCGGCGCTCGATCTCATCCACGGCTCGAGCATGAGGCCGGCAACGATCACGCCCGCGCCCATGAGTACGCTCGCAAGCGCGATCAGCGGCATGTTCCGCGCGAGGCGGCTGTCGACGACGAAATGGCCGCGGTGCTTGAGGGTCGCCCACAACATGAGGGCGTTGACCCAGGCAGCAATGGAGGTGGCGAGCGCGATGCCGACGTGCGGCATCAAGCCGGCCGCCTTGAAGGCGAAGAACAGGATGATGGAGCCAGCGGCGTTG
>CAUJKI010000051.1 GCA_963205015.1 Pseudomonadota bacterium | reverse complement strand
CGATCGCGAGCGTCGGATTGTCGCCGGTGCGATGGAAGGGCGCCAGGAAGATGCCGAAGATCAGGCCGCGGTGCGGCATCCGTTGAACCATTGAACGCGTCTCCCCGTATCGGCGCTGGCCGCCGGCAGGCCGCAGCCGTTTTTCATTCGTGTCCGGATATATGCGCAAACTAGCGATCCCGTGCCGCCAAGGCCAGAGGCCGACGCGAGCGGTTGGCGAAGGCCGGTCCGCGCTGAGTGCAGCACTGACCGACTCCCGGCTTCAAGGCCTGTTCTGCGCCTCTTGATGGCCGTTCCCGGGTCGAGAATGGCAAAATCGCTTGCCCGAATGCGAACGGCAGGACAGTAAATCGGTCGACTCGGGCACCAGAGCCCCAATTCATCGAGAAATGACCCGCCCATGGCGAAACAGGACAATCCGGTTCCTTCCATGACCGGCTTCGGCGCCGATGAAGGCCGCCATGGCGCGGTCGCATGGCGCTGGGACATCCGCAGCGTGAACGGCAAGGGCCTCGACGTGCGGCTCCGGCTCGCGCCCGGTCACGAGGCCCTGGAGCCGCGCCTGCGCGAGCGGATCGGGACGCGCCTCACGCGCGGCAATGTTTCCGTCAGCCTGAACGTCACCCGCGATGGCGGCGGCACCGATCTCACCATCAACGAGTCCGCGCTCGCCCAAGTCATGGCCATTGCCGAGCGGCTGAGGGCGCGGGGCAACTTCGCGCCCTTGAGCGTCGAGGGCCTACTGGCGCTGCGCGGCGTGATCGAAGTCGGCGAGGGGACCGAGGATCAGGCTGCCGCCGAGGCTCGCCATGCGGCCATGCTCGGGAGTTTCGACAAGGCGCTCGATCAGCTTGCCGACTCCCGCCGGGCGGAGGGCCGCCGCCTCGCGCCGGTCATCGAGGAGCATCTTGCCTCCATCGCCTCGCTCGTCGAGACGATCGCCGCTTCGCCCTCGCGCACACCCGAGGCTATCCGCGCGCGGCTCAAGGAGCAGATTGCGCGCCTGCTCGATGCGGGCGCCCCGCTCGATGAGGCCCGCCTGCACCAGGAGGCTGCGATGCTGGCCGTGAAGGCCGATGTCGAGGAGGAGCTGCAGCGGCTACGCGCTCACGTGGCGGCGGCGCGCGAGCTCATGGCCGGCGGCAAGCCCGCAGGGCGGCGACTCGACTTCCTGGCGCAGGAGTTCAATCGCGAAGCCAACACCACCTGCTCGAAAGCCAACGACATCGAGACGACGCGTGCGGGTCTCGCGCTCAAGGCCGTGATCGAGCAGATGCGCGAGCAGATCCAGAACATCGAATAAGGGGCGACGATGGCGAGCACTCACATGGCGCGGCGTGGCGTGATGATGGTGCTGTCGTCGCCATCGGGCGCTGGCAAGACGACGCTGGCCAAGGCCCTGCTGGCGGCGGAGCCGGATCTCGTGATCTCGGTCTCGGTGACGACCCGCAAACCGCGGCCAGGCGAGGTCGATGGGCAGGACTATCATTTTATCGATGCCGCGGCCTTCGAGCGACTGAGGGATGCGGGCGATCTCCTCGAGTGGGCGCACGTGCACGGCAATCTCTACGGCACGCCCCGCGGTCCCGTTATGGAGGCGCTGAGCGCCGGGCGCGATGTGCTCTTCGACATCGACTGGCAGGGCGCGCAGCAGCTCGCCGCGTCCGCGCCGGCAGATCTCGTGCGAGTGTTCGTGCTGCCTCCGTCGGCGTCCGCGCTCGGACAGCGGCTGCACGCGCGCGCCCAGGACGGCGCCGATGTGGTCGCCCGCCGGCTCGCGGCGGCAGGCGAGGAAATCGGCCACTGGCCCGAGTACGACTATGTGATCGTCAATGACGTGATCGCGGACAGCCTGGGCATTCTGCGCGGCGTGCTCGCCGCCGAGCGCCATCGCGCGAGCCGCCAGACGGGACTGCCCTCCTTCGCGCGTGAGCTTCAGCAGGGATTGAAGAGCAAAGACTAACCCATCGCCGCGATGAGCAGGAAGGCGCCGAGAAGGAAGGTCGTCCAGAATGCCATGGTGCCGGTGGGCCATGCCCGTCCGAACGTGCCGGCAGGACCGTGGTGGGTGAGAAGCAGGTCGTGCAGCCGTGCGGCCTTGCCGTTGATGCCGCTGACGAGCCGCGTCCACGCCCCGGCCGTAAGGTCGTCGAAACCACGCGCGAGGCGAGCGCCGAGACGGCGATAGAGCCAGTCGAAATCGAGCGTGATGCCCGCCTGCGGCTTCAACCAGTCGCGCATGAGATAGAATGCGAGTGCAGCGAAGGCGAGAAGCTGGACCTGCACGAGCACGTGGCTCGCCGTGTAGGGGACATAGGTCACGGCGTGCGGCAGCATCACGTACAACCCGTCAGGTACGATCCCGGCGACGAAGCAGAGAACGGCCGCGAGCGCCATCGCGATACGCATGGACTGCGGCGGGTCCGCAGCGGCGATGCGTGGGCGGGGCGAACCGAAAAACACGAGCCACGGCAGGCGCAGGCCCGCATGCAGCACCGCGCCGGCGGAGATGACCATAAGCGCAATCCAGGGCCCGGCCAGATGCTCCCTGGCCGCGGCCTCGATGATCATGGACTTCGAGACGAAACCTGAGGTGAGCGGGAAGGCGGCAATGGAGAGCGCGCCAATCATGCCGGTGAAGGCCGTGAGCGGCATGCTGTCGGCAAGCCCGCCAAGCTCGCTCATGCGGGTCTTGCCCGTCTGGCGGAGCACGCTGCCGGCCACCATCACGAGCAGCGCCGTGTAGATGACCGCTGCGGCCGAGTGCGCGGCAACGCCGTTGAGCGCGAGCGGGGTGCCGATGCCGACGCCCGCAACCTTGATGCCGACCTGGCTGACAATGGCAAAGGCGAGCAAACGGCGGATGTCGTTCTCGAGCGCGGCATAGACAATGCCGTAGACGCCCATGGCAAGGCCGACCCAGACGAGGCATTCGACGCCCGGGAATGCGCGCATGAGAACATAGACGGCGGTCTTTGTCGTGAAGACCGAGAGAAAGACCATGCCGGACCATGACGAGGCCGGATAGGCGTCCGATATCCAGGCCCAGAGCGGCGGCGCGCCGGCATTGACGAGGAGGCCGGCAAGGATCAGCCAGCGTGCCCACGTGTCGGGCTTGAGCGATGTAATCGTCGTGCTGCCGCTCATGGCGATCTCGCCGGCAATGCCTGCCATGAGCAGGACGCCGCCGAGGAAATGTACGAGCGCGTAGCGGAATGCCGGCCCGTACGCCTTCTCGCCTCCGCACGCGACGATCAGCGTCGAGGCGATGGCCATGATCTCCCACCACGCGAAGAGCGTGATCCAATCGCCGGCGAAGACGACACCGAGGGCGCCGGCCGCATAGACGAGCGCGGACGAAAGCTCGAGCGTCGAGCTGCGATCGAGGGCGAAGAGCGTGCCGAGAAAAGCCGCGAGTGCGAAGACGGCGCCGAAAAGCAGGGCGAGCGCATCGGCGCGGATCGGGATCAAAGCATAGCCGAGGTAGTTCGCGCTGATGCTGCCGCTCGGCACCTGCCAGACGAGGACGAGGGCAAGCAGCGGAAAGGCGAGGAGCGCGGCCTTGCGCGCGATGCCCCTCGTGAAGAGAAGAGCGAGCGCGCCAGCAAGGAGGGCTGCTGCCGGAGAGAGGAGGAAGCTAGTCGTCATAGGTCCCCTCCGGAGCGCGCAGCAGGGAGCCGACCGCGAGGGCAAGCAGGATCAGACAGAAGCAGGCAAGGGCGCCGAACCACGCCGCAAAGCCGAAGGTGCCGTCCACGCCGAAATGGCGGTAGTGCGTGACGACGAGATCGAGCAGTACGAGTACCACCAGTACCGCGAGGCCTATCTTGCGGAGATCCTTTCCTGCGAGGATCTTCAAAGGCACTGCCGAGGTCTTCCGCGTGTCGCGCATGATCATACTCCGGCCATCAGCTTCGCGAGCGTGAGCGCCACATCGGGAAAGAGGAACAGGCCCACGGTCGCGGCCGCGGTGATGGTGAGCGCGACGACAATGGGGAGCGGTGCCTCGCCATGATCGTGATGCGCAGCCGCAGCGCCCGCGGAATGCGCGACCGGCTCGCGCTCGAAGAAAGCCGTGTAGACGATGGGCAGGAAGTAGGCGGCATTGAGGAGCGTGCTCGCCACGATGACGGCAACGGGGAGCCATTGCCCCGTCTGCATGGCGCCGGAGAGAATGAACCATTTGCCGAGGAAGCCCGCGGTGGGTGGCAGGCCGATCATGCTGATGGCGCCGATCGCGAAGGCGCCCATGGTCCAGGGCATGCGCCGCCCGATGCCGGCGAGCTCGCTGATCTCGGTCTTGTGCGCGGCCGTGTAGATGGCGCCGGCGGCGAAGAAGAGCGTAATCTTGCTGACGGCATGGGCGGCGATGTGCATGGCCGCGCCGACCGCTGAGATGGGCGTTAGGATCGCCGCCGCGAGAATGACGTAGGAGAGCTGCGAGACGGTGGAGTAGGCAAGGCGGGCTTTGAGATTGTCCTTCCTGAGTGCGACGAGTGACGCCGCGATCAGCGTGAAGCCCGCGACATAGACGAGCCAGCTTCCCGCGCCACTGTAGGCGAGTGTCTCGATGCCGAAGGTGTAGACGACGACCTTGAGGATCGTGAACACGCCGGCCTTGACGACCGCAACGGCATGAAGGAGCGCGCTCACCGGCGTCGGCGCCACCATGGCGGCGGGCAGCCAGAAGTGCAGCGGCATGAGCGCGGCCTTGCCGATGCCGAAGGCGAAAAGCGCAAGCAGCACGCCGAGCATGAGCGGCGATGCCTTGCCGCCGAGAATGCCCCCGGGCGTGAAATCGAGCGTGCCGGCGAGCACCCATGTCCACGCGATGGCAGGCAGCAGCAGGATCATCGACGTGCCGATCAGGATCAGCAGGTAGATGCGGCCAGCGCGGATGGCCACCGCATTCGCCTTGTGCGCGACGAGCGGATAGGTGGAAAGCGTCAGCACCTCGTAGAAAATGAAGAGCGTGAAGAGGTTCTTGGCGAACGCGATGCCCATGGTCGCCCAGAGGGCCACGGCAAAGCAGACGTAGAAGCTCGTCTGGCGCGGCTCGTTGTTCCCGCGCATGTAACCGATCGAATAGATGGATGTGACGAGCCACAGGGTCGCCGCGACGAGCGCGAAGAGCAGGCCGAGCGGCTCGACCTTGAAGGCGATATCGAGGCCAGGAACGACAGCAAGATCGACGGCTTCGGGACGACCGCCTGCGAGAATATGCGGGAGCAGACTCCAGACCGTGAAAGCAAGCGCGGCAGCCGTGGCCAATGTCACGCTCTCGCGCGCATTGGGCGCGGTGTGGAAGAGCGGGATCAGGAGAGCGCCAATGAGGGGGATGATCAGCGCGGCAATGACGAGCGTGTCCGGAGCGAAAGGCAGCATCACTTGAGCCCTCCGATCAGGGCCTCTGCAACCCGGCTGGCGACGCCTGCCGAAAGCTCGGTATCGATGCCGAAGTAGACCGACGCCAGTGCGAGTATGAGGATCGGGACCAGCATCATCAGTGGCGGGTCCTTGGCGTGCGCCACCGCTTCCGCGACCGGTCGGAAATAGGCGACCTCGATGGCGCGGCCGATATAGACGAGCGCAATGAGCGAGCTTGCGACAATGAGGAAGGCGACTGGCCATTTGCCGGCATCGAGGGCGCCGACCACGAGATAGTACTTCGAGATGAAGCCGGCGGTGCCTGGAACACCCATCAGGCTCAGGCCCGCGATGACGAAAGCGGCAAACGTAAGCGGCATGGTTCGACCGACGCCGCCGAGATCGTCGAGTTTGATGGTCCCGGTCCGGTACACGATCGCGCCCAGCGCGAGGAAAAGCCCGCCCTTGATCAGCGCGTGATTGAAGAGGTGGACAACGGCGCCGGTGAGCCCCGCCTGGTTCGCAATGGCAATGCCGAGCGTGATGTAGCCGATCTGCGCCACCGAGGAATAAGCCAGCATCCGTTTGAGGTTCCGCTCGTACACCGCGAGAAGCGAGGCAATGAACATCGCCGCGATCGAGAGCGGATAGAGCACGGTCGAGAGGTGGAGCGAGCCGAAGTCGAGCGCTACGCCGTAGACCGAGAAGGCAATGCGCAGGAGGAGGTAGATGGCGACCTTGGTCGCCGTCGCGGCCAGAAAGGCCGTCGCGAACGATGGCGCGTAGGCATAGGCGTTCGGCAGCCAGACGTGCAGCGGAAAGAGCGCGAGCTTGAGGCTGATGCCGACGAAGAGAAAGGCGAGACCCGCGAGCACTGGGCGCGGGTAGGCGCCGGCGGCCTCGCCGAGACGTGCGGCGATGTCGGCGAAGTTGAGGCTGCCTGTCACGAGATAGAGGAGCCCCACGCCGATCACGTAGAAGGTAGCGCCAATAGTTCCGACGATCAGGTACTGATAGGAGGCGACGAGCGCGCGGCGGTCACGGCCCATGGCGATGAGCACGTAGGACGAGAGCGACGAGATCTCGAGGAAGACGAAGGCGTTGAAGGCGTCGCCGGTGATCGTAATGCCGAGCAGGCCGGTCAGGCAGAGCAGGTACATGGTGTAGAACCATGCCTGCTTGTCGCCGTCGATCTCGTAGGCGACGCTGCGCCGTGCGTAGGGCATCATGATCGTGCTCACGAGGCTCACGAGCACGAGCACGAAGGCATTGAGCAGATCGATGCGATACTCGATGCCGATCGGCGGTGGCCATCCGCCGAGGTGATACGAGATCGTACCGCGCGTCCAGACCTGGAAGAGCAGCGCGAAGGCTATGACCGGCGTCGTTGCCGTGACCAGTGCCGCCCAGGCCCAAGCGAGTGTGCCGCGACGGATGAAGGCGGAGAGTATCGCCCCGAGCAGCGGCACGACCACCTGAAGGCCCGCAAGCTGCGCGGTCAGGGCGCTCATTCCTGCTCTTCCCGCGCGAAGATTTCGTCTTCCTCGATCGTGCCGTAGGCCTCGTTGATCCGCGTAACGATGGCGAGGCCGAGGGCGATTGTCGCAACGCCGACGACGATCGCGGTCAGGA
>CAUJKI010000050.1 GCA_963205015.1 Pseudomonadota bacterium | reverse complement strand
CGGGCTCGCGAGCACGCCGAGCGAGTCGCCGTTTGCCCGCAGTGCCTCGGCGGCGGCGTTCAGCGCGACGTCCCAGCCCACGGTCTTCCAGACGCCGTCCTCGCGCAGCATCGGCGCGATCAGGCGGTCGGGCGAGTAGATGCCCTCGTAGCTGAAGCGATCGCGATCGGCGATCCAGGTCTCGTTGATGGCCTCGTTGGGCCGCGGCACCACGCGCATGACCTTGCCGCGCAGCACGTGCGCGTAGAGGTTCGTGCCGGTGCCGTCGTGCGGCGAGACCAGCGGCTGCTGCGTCATCTCCCAGGAACGCCCGCGGTAACGGAATGGCTTGGAGTTCAGCGCGCCGACCGGGCAGAGGTCGATGATGTTGCCGGAGAGCTCGTGATCGACGCTGCGCTCGACGAAGGTGCCGATCTCGGTGTTCTCGCCGCGGCCGACCGTGCCGAGCTCCTGGATGCCGGCGATCTCCTGCCCGAAGCGTACGCAGCGCGTGCAGTGGATGCAGCGCGTCATGTCGGTCGAAATCAGCGGCCCGATGTTCTTGTCCTTGACGACGCGCTTGCGCTCCGCATAGCGCGCGATATCGCGCCCGAAGCCCATCGCGAGGTCCTGCAGCTCGCACTCGCCGCCCTGGTCGCAGATCGGGCAGTCGAGCGGGTGGTTGATCAGCAGGAATTCCATGGTCGCCTTCTGCGCGGCCAGCGCATTCGGCGAACGCGTGAAGATCTTCATGCCCTCGGCGACCGGAGTGGCGCAGGCCGGCAGCGGCTTCGGCGCCTTCTCGACCTCGACCAGGCACAAGCGGCAGTTGGCCGCGACGGGCAGCTTGTCGTGATAGCAGAAGCGCGGCACGTACCGGCCGTTCTGGTCGGTCGCGTGGATGATCATCGCGCCCTTCTTGGCCTTGACCGCGACGCCGTCGATGACGACGTTGACGAAATCGTCCTGTGGATTGGCTGACATCGATCCGTCCGCGCCGCCGCTCAGGCGGCCTGCCTCTGGCCGTCGACGAGGCTGCGCCCGCCGTTCCGGACCATGTATTCGAATTCGTGCCGGTAGTGTTTCACGAAACTCTGCACCGGCCAGGCCGCCGCGTCGCCGAGCGCGCAGATCGTGTGGCCCTCGATGCGGTTGGCGACGTCGACGAGCATCTGCACGTCCTCGATGCGCCCCTGGCCGGCGATGATGCGTTTGAGCACGCGGTTGAGCCAGCCGGTGCCCTCGCGGCAGGGTGTGCACTGGCCGCAGGACTCCGACATGTAGAAGCGCGACAGCCGCTCGAGCGCGCGCACCATGCAGGTGGTCTCGTCCATGACGATGACCGCCGCCGAACCCACCGAGGAGCCGATGGCCCGCAGCGAGTCGTAGTCCATGTTCGCGCCCATCATGACGTCGCCGGGAACGACCTTGACCGACGAGCCGCCGGGAATCACGGCCTTGATGCGGCGCCCGCCCTGCATGCCTCCAGCAATGTCCAGCAGGTCGCGGAACGGGATGCCGAGCGGCAGCTCGTAGTTGCCGGGCTTCGCCACGTGGCCGGAGACCGAGAAGATCACCGTGCCGCCCGCGTTCGTGGTGCCGAGCTTCGCGAACCAGTCCGGCCCCTTGCGCAGGATCGTAGGCACCGAGGCGTAGCTCTGGGTATTGTTGATGGTCGTCGGCATGCCGTAGAGGCCGAAGGCCGCCGGGAATGGCGGCTTGAAGCGCGGCTTGCCCTGCTTGCCCTCGAGCGACTCGAGCAGCGCCGTCTCCTCGCCGCAGATGTAGGCGCCGGCGCCGACGAAGGTGTAGAGGTCGAAATCGATGCCCGACCCGAGCACGTTCTTGCCGAGCAGGCCGGCCTCGTAGGCCTCCTTTACCGCCGCCTCGAAGCGCGGCACGGGCTCGCCGAGGAACTCGCCGCGGATGTAGTTGTAGCCGACCGTAGCGCCCATGGCATAGCCGCCGATGGCCATGCCCTCGATCAGGGAGTGCGGGTTGTAGCGGAGGATGTCGCGGTCGTGACAGGTCCCGGGCTCGCTCTCGTCCGAGTTGCAGACGGCGTATTTCTGCATCGGCGCGTTGCGCGGCATGAAGCTCCACTTCGTGCCGGTCGGGAAGCCCGCGCCGCCGCGGCCGCGCAGGCCGCTGGCCTTGACCTGCTCGATGATCTGCTCGCGCGGGATCTTCTCGGCGAGGATCTTCTTCCAGACCTCATAGCCACCGATGCCCTGATAGGTGGCGAGCTTCCAGGGCTCGGGCCTGCCAAGCGGCTCGAACACGACCAGGTTCATCCGGTCGCGCCAGGTGTCCTGGGCGGAGCTCACTTCAGATCTCCGAGGATCTCTTCGAGCTTCTCGGGCGTCAGGTGCTCATGGAAGACGTGGTCGACCATCATCATCGGCGCGCCCGTGCAGGCCGCGAGGCACTCTTCCTCCTTCTTGAGGAAGATGCGCCGGTCGGGGGTGCTCTCGCCGACCTTGATGCCGAGCGTCTTCTCGGCATGGGCCAGCAGCTCCTCCCCGCCGTTCAGCCAGCAGCTGATGTTGGTGCAGATGCTGACGTGGTGGCGGCCGCAGGGGTGGGTCTCGAACATCGAATAGAAGCTCGCGACCTCGTAGACCTGGATCGGCGGCAGACGCAGGTACTCCGCGACGCCGTCCATGAGCTCGGCCGTGAGGAAACCGTCGTTCTGCTCCTGCGCGAAGCGCAGCGCCGACAGCGTCGCCGAGCGCTGCCGCCCGAGCGGAAAGCGCGCGATGAAGCCATCGATCTCGTGGCGGGTGTGCTCGCTCAGCAGCGCCGCCTTCGGGCCTTCGCCCGGTTCGAACAGCTGGCCGTCGCTGGTCTGGACGGTGCGCACGGTGCCCTGGCCCTGCTCGCTCATCGATCGACCTCGCCGAAAACGATGTCCTGGGTGCCGATCACCGCGACCACATCGGCCAGCATGTGCCCCTTGACCATCTCCTCGAGGGCCGAGAGGTGCACGAAGCCGGGCGCGCGGATCTTCAGCCGGAACGGCTTGTTGGCGCCGTCGGACACCAGCCAGATGCCGAACTCGCCCTTGGGGTGCTCGACGGCGGCATAGGTCTCGCCCTCGGGCACGCTGTCGCCCTCGGTCATGAGCTTGAAGTGGTGGATCAGCGACTCCATGTCGCCCTTCATTTCCTCGCGCCGCGGCGGACGTACCTTGCGGTCGTCGATCATCACCGGGCCGGGGTTCTGCTTCAGCCACTCGACGCATTGCGCGACGATGCGGTTCGACTGGCGCATCTCCTCGATGCGCACGAGGTAGCGGTCGTAGCTGTCGCCGTTGACGCCCACGGGGACGTCGAACTCCACGCGGTCGTAGACCTCGTACGGCTGCGTCTTGCGCAGATCCCAGGGAATGCCGGAGCCACGCAGCATCGGGCCGGAGAAACCGAGCTGGATCGCGCGCTCGGGGCTGACGACGCCGATGTTGACGGTGCGCTGCTTCCAGATGCGGTTGTCGGTCAGCAGCGTCTCGAACTCGTCGACGGCCGCCGGGAAGCGGCGGGTGAAATCCGCGAGGAACTCGAGCATCCCCGCCGCGCGCGCCTCGTTCAGGCGGTCGGCATCGCCCCTGGAGCGCCACTTCGAGGCCTGGTATTTCGGCATCTCGCGCGGCAGGTCGCGGTACACACCGCCCGGGCGGTAGTACGTGGCATGCATGCGCGCGCCGGACACGGCCTCGTAGCAGTCCATGAGCTCCTCGCGCTGCTTGAAGCAGAACAGGAACATGGTCATGGCGCCGATGTCGAGGCCGTGGGCGCCGAGCCACATGAGGTGGTTCAGGATGCGCGTGATCTCGTCGAACATCACGCGGATGTACTGCGCGCGCAGCGGCGGCACGACGCCGAGCAGGCGCTCGATCGCCAGCACGTAGGCGTGCTCGTTGCACATCATCGACACGTAGTCGAGCCGGTCCATGTACGGCACCGTCTGCAGGAAGGTGCGCGTCTCGGC
>CAUJKI010000049.1 GCA_963205015.1 Pseudomonadota bacterium | reverse complement strand
CGAGGAACAGCTCGAGCGCCTTTTCGTCGAGAAGTCGGCGACCTCGCGCGCGGCCTGGGACCGACTCTTCAACGAGACCATGGCGGCGCTGCGCTTCGAGGTCGAAGGCGAGCCGAAGCCCTTGAGCCTCGAGCCGACGCTTAATCTGCTCATGCATCCCGAAAGCGCACGACGCAAGGCCGCGGCGGAAGCGCTCGCGAAGGTGTTCAAGGACAACATCCGCCTTTTCACGCTGATCACGAACACACTCGCCAAGGACAAGGAGATTTCGGACCGCTGGCGCGGCTACAAGGATGTCGCCGACTCGCGCCATCTCGCGAACCGCGTCGAGCCGGAAGTCGTCGAGGCACTGGTCGCGGCAGTGCGCGAGTCCTATCCGCGCATTTCACACCGCTACTACGCCATGAAGGCGCGCTGGCTCGGCATGGACAAGCTCGCGCACTGGGATCGCAACGCGCCGCTCCCCGACAAGCCCGACCAAGTCTATGCCTGGAAGGATGCCGAGCACATCGTGCTCGATGCCTACGCGGGCTTTGCTCCGCGCATGGCGGAAATTGCGCAGCCGTTCTTCAACAGGGGCTGGATCGATGCGCCCGTGCGCGAGGGCAAGGCTTCGGGTGCCTTCTCGCATCCGACGACGCCTTCGGCACATCCCTACATTCTGCTCAACTACCAGGGCAAGCCGCGGGACGTGATGACGCTCGCGCACGAGCTTGGCCATGGCGTCCACCAGGTGCTGGCCGCGCCGCAGGGGGCCCTGCTCGCGCCGACGCCACTGACGCTTGCCGAGACGGCCTCGGTGTTCGGCGAGATGCTGACCTTCCGAGCGCTCCTCGCGGCGACGACCAATCCGCGCGAGCGGAAGGCGCTGATGGCGCAGAAGGTCGAGGACATGATCAATACGGTCGTGCGCCAGGTCGCGTTCTACTCTTTCGAACGCAAGGTGCACGAGGCACGGCGCGAAGGCGAGCTGACGGCCGACAAGCTCGGCGAGCTGTGGATGTCCGTGCAGGGCGATAGCCTCGGGCCAGCCGTGGAGCTGAAGCCCGGCTATGAGGTCTACTGGTCCTACATCCCGCACTTCATTCATTCGCCGTTCTACGTGTACGCGTACGCGTTCGGCGATTGTCTCGTGAACTCGCTCTACGGGCTCTACCAGGAAGCGCATCCTGGTTTCGTCGAGAAGTATTTTGACATGCTCAAGGCGGGCGGCTCGAAGCATCACACGGAGCTGCTGGCACCGTTCGGGCTGAACGCTGCGGATCCCACCTTCTGGGCCAAAGGCCTCTCGGTCATCGAGGGCATGATCGACGAGCTGGAGAAGATGGATAGGGTGGCGTAGGGCAACGCGCTCACCGCATGCACGCCCTGTCCCTTCTCCCCGTGCTTACGGGGAGAAGGTTAGGATGAGGGGCGGCGGCAAACTCGAGCGTCGGAACGAGCGGCCGCCCCTCACCCCGACCCTCTCCCCGTAAGAACGGGGAGAGGGGGAAGTAAGAGCCCGCTCGCGCCGAAGGCGGGACGCTTAGAGCTTCAACTGCGGCCGCTTGATCTCGTAGAGCATGAGCGCCGTCGCGACGGCGAGATTGAGCGAGTCGAGGCGCCCGGCCATTGGAATCTTCACGAGGCGGTTGCAGACGGCGGCCACCTCGTCGGACATGCCAGGCCCCTCGCGGCCCATCACCAGCAGTGTCGGCCCCTTGTAATTGCCATCCCGGAAGTCGGCCGTCGCATCGAGATGCGTGCCGATGCGATCGCCAGGCCACGAGCCGGCCCAATCGAGGAATACTGCGCGCTCGACCTTCACAAGCGGTACGGCGAAAAGCGAGCCCATGGTCGCGCGCACGCACTCGCGCTGGTAGGGATCGCAGCAGTTGCCGATGAGGATCACGCCATCGGCATCGATTGCATCGGCCGTGCGGATGATCGTGCCGAGGTTCCCCGGATCGCGGATCTCGTCGAGCGCCACCCATAGCCCCGATCTCGCGAGCGACTTCACGTCCGGCAGTGCGGCCCATCGCTGCTCGAAGACGCCCATGAGGTTCTGCGGGTTTTCCTTCGCAGCGAGCTTCTCCAGAACTGCGCGCGAGACCTCGAGCCCCTCGGTGCCCTCCCGGAGCGCCCAGTCGATCAGCTCGCGATGCGCGCGGCTCTCACGTGCTTCCGCGCCATGAACGAGGATCTGCGGCCGCCAGCCGTTCTCGCGCGCCGTCATGAGTACGGAAGCGCCCTCGGCGACGAACAGCCCCGTTTCGCGGCGCGCCTTGCGCATGTCGAGCGAGCGGATGAGCTTGACGCGATCGTTCGTCAGGCTGGTGATCACGCGTGAGGCGGGTGGCGAGCCGCGGTCAGATCGTGAGTTCATCACCGCACCAGCGCGTGAAAAGCGAAGTCGACACGGCCCGGGCGCCGCTCTCTTCGCGGATGGCAAGCTCGCCGCTTTCGAAGCGTCCGCCCTTCTGGCTGAGCGTTTCGCGGCAGAGCTGGTCGAGCATCAGCGCAGAAGCACGGATCGCATAGGCCGTGAGGATGAGCGCGCTCCGCCGGCCGGCGAGGAGTGCGCCGCAGTTGCGCAGCATGTCGGGGAGATCGATGAAAAGATCCCATGTCTCGTTGTTCGGCCCGCGCCCGAACTTCGGAGGGTCGACGAGGATCACGTCGTACTGCCGGCCGCGGCGTACCTCGCGCTGCACGAACTTGCGCGCATCTTCCAGCATCCAGCGCACAGGCGCATTCTTGAGACCCGAGGCGGTCTGGTTTTCCCGTGCCCAGGTGATCGCTTTCTTCGAGGCATCGACGTGCGTCACCTCGGCGCCGGCATGGGCGGCGAGCAGCGTTGCCGCGCCAGTGTAGGCAAAGAGATTGAGCACGCGTGGGTGCTCGGCGCCTTTGTGCTGCTTCAGGGCTGCAAGCATCCAGCGCCAGTGCGGAAGCTGCTCGGGGAAGATGCCGAGATGGCGGAAGGCACTCAGCCTGCAGGTGAGTGTGACGGCATCCTCGAGGCGCACGGGCCAGCTATCCGGCACGGGCTTGTTCGTGCGCCAGCGGCCGCTCTCCTCATCGTCATTCGCTGAGAAGACGGCGTGCGCGCCGGCCCACTGTTTCTCATCCGCGAGGGGACGCCACAGCGCCTGCGGCTCCGGCCGGTCGACGATGATCTTGCCGAAGCGCTCGAGCTTGCGGCCATTGCCGCTGTCGATGAGCCGGTAGTCCGCAAAGCCGTCACTCTCAACGAGGCTGAGCCCGCTCGTCGCCGTCCGTTGGCGCGAGGCGGCGGTCTCGGGAGTGGGCCGGGGCTTGGACATGACGTGACAGGTTCCGGATGATTGCGGCAGACATAGAGGCTCGCTGCCGGCGCTGCAACGGTCCGGACCTGCGGAATTGCAGTACCCGTGCGCGAATTAACGGTAATTATAGCTGGTTGCGGCTGAGATCGGATTTGCACCGCAGGGTGCTCCGGCAACGCGCGCATGGAAACGACACGGGCAGCATGAAGGTCATTGTCACGGGTGGTGCTGGCTTCATCGGCTCGGCGCTTTGCCGGCATCTCGTCGCCGAGCGGGGCGTGGATGTCGTGAACGTCGATTGCCTCACGTATGCGGCGGATCTCCGCTCGCTCGCAGTCATAGACAACCGGCCCGGCTACCGGTTTGTCCAAGCGGATATCCGTGACCGCGCGGCGATGGACGCAATCATCGCCGAAGCCGCGCCCGATGCCGTCCTGCATCTCGCGGCCGAGAGCCATGTGGACCGCTCGATCGACGGCCCGGCCCGGTTCATCGAGACGAACATCGTCGGCACCTACACGCTGCTGGAAGCCGCACGGGCGTACTGGTCGGAGCTTCCCGAGCCGCGGCGCAGCGCCTTTCGCTTCGTTCACGTCTCGACTGACGAGGTGTACGGGAGCCTGGAGCCCGGCGGCTTCTTTCGCGAGACCACGTCCTATGCGCCCAACTCGCCTTATTCGGCGAGCAAGGCGGCCTCCGATCACCTCGCCCGGGCGTGGCACGTGACCTACGGCTTGCCGACGCTCACGACCAACGGCTCGAACAGCTACGGACCTTATCAGTTTCCCGAGAAGCTGATCCCGCACATGCTTATCAACGCGCTCGAGGGGAAGCTGCTCCCTGTCTATGGCGACGGCCTCCACGAGCGCGACTGGCTCTTCGTCGACGACCACGTGCGAGGCTTGGCACTTGCTCTCGAGCGCGGCCGGGTCGGCGAGACGTATGTCATCGGCGGCCGCGCGACGCGGACGAACATCGAGGTGGTCGAGAAGCTGTGCGAGACGCTGAATCGTCTGCGCCCTGCTGCCCGACCGCACGGCGAGCTGATCACGTTTGTCGCCGACCGGCCGGGACA
>CAUJKI010000048.1 GCA_963205015.1 Pseudomonadota bacterium | reverse complement strand
CGGCGGTGGCGGCGGCATCGGCAGTGCCATCTGCAGGCGGCTCGGTGAAGCGGGCGCACGGGTCGGTGTGTTCGATCTTGACGGGCGTGCGGCGGCGCGCACCGTCGAAGCGCTGGTGGCCAAAGGCGCAATGGCCAAAGTGTACGAGGTCGACATCACCGACCACGCCGCGGTCGCGCGCGCCGTCGAGGCCTTCGAGAAGGACATCGGGCCAACGGACGTTCTCGTGAACAACGCCGGATGGGACAAGTTCGCGTATTTCCTCACGACCGAGCCGGACCTCTGGCGCAAGATCATCGCCATCAATCTCGAGGGGCCGATCAATCTCCACCACGCCGTGCTGAAGGGCATGCAGGCGCGCCGTTCGGGTCGCGTGGTGAACATCGCCTCGGATGCGGGGCGCGTCGGATCGTCCATGGAGGCCGTCTACTCGGGCGCGAAGGGCGGCATCATCGCATTCACGAAGACCATGGCCCGCGAGATGGCGCGTTCCGGCGTGACCCTCAACGTGGTCTGTCCGGGGCCGACCGAGACGCCGCTGCTCGAGGCGCTCACGGGCTCGGGAGACCAGGGCTCGAAGGTTGCCGAAGGTCTGAAGCGCGCCGTCCCGCTTGGCCGCCTCGGTCAGCCCGAAGACATCGCGGGCATGGTGGCCTTCCTCGCGAGCGACGAAGCGGCCTATATCACCGGCCAGGTGATCAGCGTCTCCGGCGGGCTCACCATGCACGGATAGCGGGCATGCCTTTGCCTTTGTGGGTACAAGCCGGGCACCGGCGGTGCACGGAACACGTTTACGCGCCGTCGCCCCCGGTCTAGAAGTGCCTTCTGTCCAACTCCCGGAACTGCCAGCAAATGTTCAAGAAGATCCTGATCGCCAACCGCGGCGAGATTGCCTGCCGCGTCATCAAGACCGCCCGGCGGATGGGGATCAAGACCGTCGCCGTCTACTCCGACGCCGATGCCCAGGCCATGCATGTCGAGATGGCCGACGAGGCGGTGCACATCGGCCCGCCGCCGGCCGCGCAGTCGTATCTGCTGATCGACAAGATCGTCGAAGCCTGCAAGGCGACCGGCGCCGAGGCGGTGCACCCGGGCTATGGCTTTCTCTCCGAGCGCGAGGCTTTTCCGGTCGCGCTCGCCAAGGCGGGGATCGTCTTCATCGGGCCAAATCCCGGCGCCATCGCCGCGATGGGCGACAAGATCGAATCGAAGAAGGCGGCGGCCGCAGCCAAGGTCTCGACCGTTCCCGGCCATCTCGGCGAGATCGGGACCCCTGCGGAGGCCGTGAAGATCGCTGGGCAGATCGGTTATCCGGTGATGATCAAGGCATCGGCCGGCGGCGGCGGCAAAGGCATGCGCATCGCCTACAATCCCAAGGAATGCGAGGAAGGTTTCGCGCTCGCGCGCTCGGAGGCGAAGTCGTCGTTCGGCGACGACCGCGTGTTCATCGAGAAATTCATCGAGAACCCGCGCCACATCGAGATCCAGGTGCTCGGCGACAAGCACGGCAACGTGATCTACCTCGGCGAGCGCGAATGCTCCATCCAGCGGCGCAACCAGAAAGTCATCGAGGAAGCGCCCTCGCCGCTTCTCGACGAGAAGACGCGCAGGCTCATGGGCGAGCAGGCCGTGGCGCTCGCCAAGGCCGTCGGCTACGACAGCGCCGGCACGGTCGAGTTCGTCGCGGGACAGGATCGCTCGTTCTTCTTCCTCGAGATGAACACGCGCCTGCAGGTCGAGCATCCGGTGACCGAGATGGTGACCGGCATCGATCTCGTGGAGCAGATGATCCGCGTTGCCGCTGGCGAGAAGCTCACGATCAGGCAGAAGGATGTGAAGCTCGAGGGCTGGGCCGTCGAAAGCCGTATCTATGCCGAGGATCCCTTCCGCAATTTTCTTCCCTCGATCGGCCGTCTCACGCGCTACGTGCCGCCAGCCGAAGGCAAGGTGCATGGTGGCGCGATCCGCAATGATACCGGCGTCGCGGAAGGCGGCGAGATCTCGATGTTCTACGATCCGATGATCGCCAAGCTCGTCACGCACGCGCCGACGCGCACGGGTGCGATCGACCTGCAGGCTCAGGCCCTCGACGCCTTCTATATCGACGGCATCCAGCACAACATTCCGTTCCTCACCGCGCTCATGCAGCACGAGCGCTGGCGCGAAGGGCGGCTCTCGACAGGCTTCATCGCCGAGGAATATCCGAACGGCTTCGCGCCGCCCCGTGCGGACGGCTATGCGCTCGGTATCCTGGCGGCCGTCGCGGCATCGATCGACCATCTCAACAACACGCGGCGCCGGCAGATTACGCAGCAGATGGACGGGCAGCCCTTTTTCTTCGCCAAGCGCCGCGTCGTGCGCATCGATGGGCGCGACGTGCATCTCGAGATGACGGGCGGTGGTGAGGAGTCGATCAAAGTGGCGAAGGTCAATGGCGATGGCACGCTCGGCGCGCCCATCGAGGTGGTCTCCGCGTGGTGGCCGGGACAGCCGGTGTGGACCGGCACGGTCGGTGGCGAGGAGGTCGCCGTTCAGGTGCGGCCGGTGCTCAACGGCGTGCGCCTTTCCTATCGCGGGGCTGTGGCCGACATCCGCGTCTACACGGAAGCCGAAGCCGCTCTCGTGTCGCTGATGCCGGAGAAGGTGGCCGCCGACACGTCAAAACTGCTGCTCTGTCCGATGCCGGGCCTCGTGAAGGCGATTCATGTTCAGGTGGGCCAGGACGTGAAGGCGGGTGACGCCCTCGCCGTAGTCGAAGCGATGAAGATGGAGAACGTGCTCCGCGCGGAGCGCGATGGTGCCGTCAAGAAGGTCAATGCCAAGGCTGGCGACAGTCTCGCGGTCGATGCCGTCATTCTGGAATTCGCGTGAGGCGCGAGCGGCTTAACGGACGCTGAGCATACCGTACGGGGGGGCGGGCCGCTGTCCAGCCCGCGCTTTCGTCGCCCTGTGCCGCATTTGCAGCTTCTTGATGATCCACAG
>CAUJKI010000047.1 GCA_963205015.1 Pseudomonadota bacterium | reverse complement strand
CAGCGCAACCTCGCCGTCAAGGACCTGGTACCTTACATCGGCCGGCCGAACCGGGTGTACGAAGTGCTCAACCACAAGCGCCCGCTGACCCTGGCCATGGCCTGGAAGCTGCACAAGGGACTGGGCATCCCGGCGGAATCCCTGATCAAGCAGGCGGCGTAGAACGGCTCGGCTGATTCCCAGCGGAAAGTCAGCCTCCGCAACACGGCGGCGGCTCGTCGCGAGAAATCACATGCCGCGCAAAACGCTGAACTCACGGAACAACCGCGCCGGCAGGGGCGTCTCCATCCGCCAGATCAGGCTCATCGGGCGGTCTCCCTCGGCCTTTTCCAGCGATACCCGACCACAAGCGCGATAGGCATCGCCCTTACGGGCGCGCACGAACAATTGGAATTGCCAGCCATTCCCCGGGCTTTCCAGGTAGCGGCGGCCGCTCATCGTGTCGGGGCCCGCGCTGTTTTGCGTCTGCCAATGGAAGCGCTCAGCGCTGATGGCGTAATCGTGATAAGCAATCCGGTCGTGATATCCCTCGCTCTTGTCGAGCGTGACGAAAAGCAGTTCTGTTTTGCGTTCGGCCAGCGGCAAAACGCCAGCCTGGAACGGCGCGCGTTTAATAGCCGTCAGCCAACCGACAGCGGTCAGTATCTCTCTTACGCCATACGCAGCATGCAGGCATAGCAGTGTGTCTTCGAGCCCAGGGACGCGCATGAAGGACAGGCTGGTTCTAGCCTGAAGGATTCCAGCCAACTCGAACAGTTCCTTGCAAATCTCGGGGTGCGCCTCCAGACGTGCAAGGAACGCATTGTGGTCCGCCGCCTGATCATGCCGACCGTCGATCTGGTAAGCCAACATTTGTGAAAGGAGCGCAGAATCGGGAGTGGCCTGCGCGCTGCGGCCACCAGATGCCCCAATGCTCTGCAACAAGTCGAGCCTCTTCGGGTCGTCTATGTGAAGGAGGTCTTCGAATCGCCGACTGAAGTAGTCCTCCTCCGGCCCGGGTTCCGCTGCGATCAAGCCGACATCACGCTTCAGCGCGGTCCAGCCGCTGCGCCCGCTGGATCGGTAAACGTCTTCCAACTCCAGGGCTTGGTCGTGCAGGAATTCTGCCAACCTGATCGAGGCTCTTCCCCGAAGCGCTGCATATGATTGCAGCTCGGTTCGCAGGCGCCGCCAGTTCTGCATCGTGAGATTGCGCAGTCCATTGAGCACCTGCTCGCGTGTTTGCTTCTGCAAGTGAATGTGGCAGCCTGGCGGCAGGCTGCCGAATCCCTGCTCGACGCCTTCGGTCAGGGCACGACGAGACAACCCCGTCAGCCCCGATAACAGCCGGTCGAAGCGGAAATCAGCGCGTTGCTGCCCAACAAAGTCAAGGATCAGGCAACTCTCTTTTCCAGGAGAGAGACGCAACCCACGTCCGATCTGCTGCTGAAACAACACCGGGCTTTGCGTGGGCCGGAGCAGGAGCAAGGTATCAACCATCGGCAGGTCAACCCCCTCGTTGTAGAGGTCCACTGTCACCAGCGCGTTCAGCTCGCCATTCAGCAGCCGCTGTGGGGCGCGGCGGCGCTCTTCATCATCCGTAGTGCCCACCACGCACGCGGCGGGTATGCCCGCACGATTGAGCCAATCCGTCATGAACTCGGCGTGGGCCACCGATACACAGAACACCAAGGCCTTCGAACGAAGTGGGTCAGCCGCAAGACGTCGCCATTCGTTGACGACAAGCTTGGCGCGGACATCGTTACCCGTGACAAGATTGTCGATCGCCTCCCGCTCGCCAGGGCGATCCCATGGCACATCAGAAAAGTCGGTGGCATCGTCACACGCGTAGTACTCGAACGGGGCGAGCAGCTGAAGATCGAGCGCGTGCCACAGGCGAAGCTCCACGGCTGGGCTGCTATCAGGCCGCGGATCGAAGTATGGTGTGATCGCTTGTCCGTCGCTGCGCTCCGGAGTGGCCGTCAGCCCAAGGAGAAGGCGCGGACGCACCGCAGTCACGAATGCGTGAAAGCGATCGGCCGCGAGACGGTGACATTCATCGACGACAACCGTGTGCCAGTATTCAGCCCCGAACGTGGCCAATAGATCCCGGCTCGTCAAACTGTCGATCGTGGTGAAGAGATGGTCGGCGCGCTCCGGCTGATGCCCGCCCGCAAGCAGTTCGCCGAAATCGGGGTCGCGCAGGACCTCACGGTACGTGCGCAACGCTTGACGCAATATCTCCTCGCGGTGCGCTACGAACAGAAGCCGTGGCCGGCCACCCTCAATGCGGCAGATATTTCGGTAATCGAAAGCTGCTACAACGGTCTTGCCGGTACCTGTCGCCGCCACGACGAGATTGCGACATCGTCCGTGCGCCCGCTCTGCCGCGAGTTGTTCCAACATATCCTGCTGGTAGGTCTTGGGCTGCAGATCGAAGAAGCTGGGGATAACTGTGGGCGAGTCGCCGGCCTCACGGCCGAGCGCGACTGCGAGCGCATAGCGATGGTCTGCATTGTCCGGATCGTAGCGCTGGAACTCGTTGTCCTCCCACAACGTTTCGAAGTGCGCAATGGCCCGCGCGAATAACGCCTCCTGCGAGCGCTGCGTCAGCTTCACCGTCCACTCCAGCCCGCCCGTCAATGCAGCACCGGACAGGTTCGCGCTGCCGACGTAGGCCGAACCGAAACCTGTGTTGCGCTGAAAAATCCACGCCTTGGCATGCAAACGAGTACGCCGCCCGTCGAGCGAGACGCGGACCTCGCAACCTGGCAGACGCGCAAGCTCATCAAGAGCACGCGCCTCGGTTGCGCCTGTGTAGGTTGTAGTCAGTATGCGGATGCGGGTTGGCACCATCCCATCCGCCGCTAGCGCCGTAATCTGCTGCAATACGTCTTGCAGCTTGCGAACACCTGAAACGGTAATGAAGCTCACCAGAATGTCTATCTGATCGGCGGATGCCAGTTCCCGTCGGATTTCCTGTAGTAACGAAGGAGAACCCTTGCCAGCAGTGAAAAGCCAAGGCGCAGATAAACCAACTTCTGGCGGCGTTTGAAACTGTTGATTGCGCTGAACGGCCTTCAGCAAGCGCGCGGGCTGAGATATAAGGTCAACGACCTCGGCCGAGGCCCCTTTGCCACCCTCTGATTCAAGCGTCTGCCGCAAGGTAACCAACAGGCCATTCACAAGCTCAAGCTGTCGGCGCAGCTTGTCATTCCCATCGCCGGTCAAGTCTTCAAGAATGCCAACCAACTGACGAGCCAAGGCATCGACCAGAAATTCGGAAGCACCATCTCGGATGTCCCAGATTTCGGCGTGTTCCTTTACCAGCTTGGCCGCAATTCCTTCGGTCAAAAGCAGGTCGTATAGTCCGTCAGGTAAGGTCATGTTTCCATTCGATGATGACTGCATCACCCTCAGCTTATCATCATCGACCAGCCATTCTGTGGAAAGCCTTACGACAAATACCACCTCTGTGTAGCACACGAGATATGAGCAAAAGTCTGTCTGCCCGGCACGGCGGCAACCGCCGCAAGGCTACCTAACCCGCGAGAATTTCCCGCTGCGGGAGATCGTGAAGACGAAGGGCGCGGGTTCGGATACGGCCCGCCTGGTCATGCCAGGCAGGGCGTTACTGAAAAGCTCCGCCGTCTCCTGCCCGGTAATGTCCTGCTGCGTCAGGAAGAAGGCGCGGACGCGCGCGGCTTCCAGTGCTGCGCGCTCGATGCGGTTGCGGCGGATGCGCTCGTCCTTGGAGAGCACCACCCAGCCGCGCCGGCCGACTTCGGCCAGCCATTCGATATCGAGGATAGTCTGAGGAAAATGATCGTCGTGCGCTTCGACCGCGGCGCCAGCCTCGCGCAGAGCCAGCGCCACCTGCTTGCGGCCGAGACTGCGGTCGATGAAGAAGACGAGGTCGCCGGAGGGCTTCGGCGTCACGCGGCGAGCGGCAATTCGCTGCGGACGATTTCCTCGATTTCGGCGCGCGAGCGGCCGTAGTCGTCGGCGATCGAGTCAATCGTCTCGCCGGCACTGAAGCGGCCGATGATGATTTCCGTGCGGATGCCAGTGCCCTCAATGACCGGCCGGCCGAAGCCGAGGCGCGGATCGATCACGACGATGCCGCGCTCGTTGTCGGCGCACGGAGAGAGATACAGCTTGAGCGGCAAGCCCGCCTCGTCGCGCATGACGCAGCGCAGGCGCGCCTCGATCAATTCCTTGATCTCGATCTGGCCGTCGCGCGACAGATTGAGGTATTCGCCGAATTTTTTCGCGAAGAGGTCGACGCCATTGGTCTGAAACTCGTGGTCCGCGAGCGGATGCGGCGAGGGAAAGCTCTTTTTCAGG
>CAUJKI010000046.1 GCA_963205015.1 Pseudomonadota bacterium | reverse complement strand
CGATCATGCAGGGCGACGTCGTCATCGTCGGAACCTCCACAGCCAAGAAATTCTACAACGATATCCTCAAAACACTGCCGGTCATTGGCCTGTTCACGGTCTTCATCTAGCCACCCGGATCGGAGTTCTGCCGTCTGCTTTCAAAGCCATCCGCGCCAACGGTAGGCGTAGTAGCCCATCCACTCGCGGATCGCGCTGCTGGTCATGGCAAATGCACCGGCTTGCGGCAGCCAGTCGAGCACAGTCGTGGTAAGGCGGTTGCTCACGCGGAAATCGCACGGCGCGGGCACGGCCGGAAAGCCGGCCTTGCGAAATATTGCGAGTGCGCGCGGCATGTGTGCTGCGGAAGTCACGAGCAGCACCGGCTCGAATGGCGGTCCACGCAAAATCGATTGGGCTTCCGTCGCATTCTCGTAGGTGTTCCGACTGGCAGCGCCCACCTCTATGGCTTCTGCGGGCACACCTAGTGTGATCAGCATGTCGCGCATCACCTCGCCCTCGGGGCGCACTCCAGCTTCCCAAGGCAGCAGGCCGCCAACAGCGACGATCCGCTTGACGTGCCCGGACCTGTAGAGATGGGCCGCGTACCAGATACGATCGGCGGATTCGAGGAGTTCGGGCGTCGGATGCGGCGGCCTGGCGGCACTCACGGCACCGCCGAGCACGATTGCGATTTCGGCCCGCGGGAGGGCTGCCCCGGCAGGCGGATACTGCCGTTCGAGCGTGTCCATGGCCCAATTTGCGAAAACCGGCAGCGCGCTGACCCAGAAAATGGCGAGCGCGGCAACTGCGAGCACGCCGGCAACGCGCGTGGCCCGGAGGAGAAGCGCGAGACAGACGCCAGCGAGCGCGAGTGTGACAATCCCCTCGGGCAGCAGTGCCAGGGGCAGGACCTTCGATAGCAGAAGCAGGAGTTCGGAGGACATGGCACTTTCTCTGCGAGTGCTCGGCGTGTGCGCGGCGGAGGCGGGCTCCATCTTCCAGTTGGGGATAGCAGGCAGAGGAGCACTATGGAGAGGGTGATGACGTGGAGCGTGCTGCGGTGATGATCATGAACGAGTATCTTGGCGACGTGCGGCTTGCTCGCGAGGCGATGGTGGACGAAGCGAGGCTGGCGATATCGATGCTGCAAGAGAGCCGTGCTCTCGCGCGAAGGAGCCACTGCCTGAACATTGGGCGGTCTTGGATGCGCGAGCGCGTGTCGGATACCGGATCGTCATTGTGCTCGGAGGATTGTAACCTCTTGTGCGGAATCGTGAAGCGTCCAGCACATCCGCCAAGGGACCTGTGCACATGCCGTCGACGTACGGGAGTGATGCGATGAAGGCGATATGTGTCATCCTGTGCGCAATACTGGCCGCGGTCGCGGCGGCATCGCGTGCGTCGGCACAGATGGCAGAGATTCATCCGGTCCGGGGCGAGATCCTAGTCAATGTCGGCGAGGGTTATCGGCCGATCGCGGGAGTGGTTGAGCTCAAGCCGGGTGATGCCGCGATGGTCGGCTCCAGGGGGCTCGGCCAATTGATTTATGCTGACGGCTGCCGTGTCGATGTGGTGCCCGGCTCCGTTGTCTGGATACGGGCGCGTTCACCGTGCACAGCGAATGCAAGCCCGGCGCCTTCGCGCGACCCTGAGCCGGCATTGGAGCCGCGCATGGCCTTTGATCCGTCGTGGTTGACGGAGGGAGCCGCGCTGATCGACAGCCGCAAGCCACCGGCAGGACCCTGAGAGACGTCGGTGACGTTGCGCGGCGTTGAGAGGCGAACCATTGTCGCAGAGATCAAGATCTCAAAGTTCGCGAAGCCCTCGCCTGCGGCCGGCAATCACCCCACATGGCGCTGCTACTGCTGCGTACCTTGCGGCCTGCCTGCTTCTCGGTGGCGGCACGAGGGCGGGGTTTCTCGGCGATGTAGTACTGCAGGTGCTCGCCGTTCCGCTCGTGCTGTGGTCGGCCTGGCGACTCCTCGATGTGCCGCAATCGGCCGACGGAAGACGGGCGCGGACGGTCCTGCTTGTTTGCCTCATGACGGCGGTGCTGCCGCTCGCGCAACTCGTGCCGCTGCCGCCGGCACTGTGGACATCGTTGCCGGGTCGGGCCGACTTCATCCAAACGCTTGCAGCCGCGGGGCTCGAGGCGGGCTGGATGCCACTCACGGTATCCCCCAGCAGTACGTGGCTGAGTGCGCTGGCGCTGTTGCCGCCCGTGGCGGTGCTGATGAGTGCAGTGCAGCTCGATTTTGCCGACCGTCGTCGCCTCGTGCTGGTCGTCCTGACCGTAGGGGTCGTCGGTGCCGTCCTCGGGCTCGTGCAGGTCGCGCAGGGGCCGGCCAGCCCATTGCGTTTCTATGCCGTCACGAATCCGACGGAGGCGGTCGGCCTCTTCGCAAATCGCAATCACTACGCCGCACTGCTCAACTGCCTGCTGCCGTTTGCGGTGGTATGGTCTGTCGCAGCCATGATGAGAGCGGCACGGGGAGGACCCTGGCTGTCACGACGGGCGACGCCGCATCTTATCGTGGTCATCATCGGGGTTGCGGTCGTGACGCTGCTGGTTGCAGCCCAGTTCATGGCCCGCTCCCGCGCCGGCCTTGGTCTGATGATCGTTGCGGTACTCGGGTCGATTGCCATGGTCCATGCCATACCGAGCGATGCGTCCGATCCGAGGCCGGCGACGAGCCGCGGTGGCGTCGCGCGGATCTTCATCTGGCTGCTGCTGGCCGCGGTCGGGCTCGCGGCCGCTATCGGCGCCCAGTCAGGCTTTCACCGCCTTCGGGCGCGCTCCATGGAGCAACTGCTGACGGATGGTCGGATTCCGTTGGCGCGCAATACCTTCGACGCGGCCATGGCCTACATCCCTTTCGGTTCCGGTATGGGAACCTTCGTGCAGATCTACCAGGCCTTCGAAACCGCGGCCGATGGCTTCACTTTTTCCTACGTGAACCGCGCCCACAACGATTTCCTCGAGCTTTGGCTGGAGGCCGGCTTGGCGGGGCTCGCGGCCATCCTCCTCTTCCTGGTCTGGGTCGTTCGGGCCAGTCTGCGCGTCTGGCGGCGTGGTCTGCCGGGCGCGGGGCGCGTCGACAATCTGTTCGCCTGCGCTGCAGCGATTGTCCTCACCACTCTGCTCGCCCACTCGATCGTCGACTATCCCTTGCGCACGGCCGCGCTGATGGCTGTGTTCGTGCTGGAGGTCGCACTACTGATCGCTCCGGTTGGCACTATGGTCGCCTCTGCACGGCCGCCCGGAGCGCCGGCGGAGGTTGCAGTCGCCGTCCGCCCGGAGGCGCCATCTGGGAATGAGGCCTTGGACAGATCCGAAGGCTTCAAAGCGGCGGCGGCGCCACGCGGTGAATGGCCTCCCGCATGGCGAACGCCGACCCGGTCCGGCCGATCCGATACCTCTCAATAGGCTCATCGATCGACGCAATGGTCGATCTGAGTGCAAGAGCGGCAATTGGTGGTGCGAATGCCACGGCCTAGGACGCCACTGATCAGGTAAGTGGCGCATCCGAAAGCGCACACGTATTGATTCCAAAGAGGAAATTGGCTTTGGATTGTGTGCTTCAAGGGGCTGTTTTGTGTTGACACTGTGGCGTCATTCGGAAAGGATATTGGTTAACGAAACATAATCTTAGTGATTTGGCGGCGGACATTTTGGTGGGGCGGTGGGTTTTGCTCATCGGAGAGTAATGTCGACCTTGCGTCGGGGGCGTTCCCTTTTATTCGATTTGATCATTGTCACCATGGCTTCAGTCGCAGCCTTGGCCTTGCGCGAGAATTTTACGTTCGCCGAAGGGCGCTGGGCGGCATTCGTTCCCTATCTTCTGTATACGCTCGCGGTGGCGGGGCCGGTCCTCGTCGTGTTCGAGCTGGATCGTTCGGTCTGGCGCTTCAGCGGGCTTGCCGACTACGTGCATCTGGCGTTCGCCTCGGCGCTGATCGCGGTTGGCGCCATGGCAATCGGTTTCATCGCCAACCGGTTGGACGGCATCGCGCGTTCGTTGCCGATGCTGCAGGCCGTCGTGATGACGGCGGGTTTGGTGGGCGTCCGCGTGCTGACACGCGTTGCCTACGAGCGCCGGCGCCGCGCAGGTGCGCCTCCGTCGCCGCTCGCGCTACCCGTGTCCGAGGATACCGTCCTTCTCGTTGGCTGGAGCAGCCTCGTCGAGCTCTATGTTCGTTCTGTCGCCGAATTCGGCA
>CAUJKI010000045.1 GCA_963205015.1 Pseudomonadota bacterium | reverse complement strand
CGATCGGCTCGCCGCCGGCGGTGGTGAATGCGGCGGTGGCGGCGCTGGCCGGCTTCGGCGTGCGCCATCTCGACATGCCGCTCACCTCTGAGTCGATTTGGCGGGCGCTCGGCCGCCACCGCTGAAGCCTGCGCCATTCAGCTGCAGAGTTTTGCCGATACGTCCATCAGTCGCACGGGCACGTCATTTGACAGCTGAGCACGACACCCGAGCGGTTTATTGCTTGACTGCAGTCGTCGAGCGCCTTTGTCAGATCGCGATTGGCGCACCATACCAACCCTGAAATCATTAGTTTTTTAGCTTTTTCCTGGATCCACCTTGGCTTTAACCCCCCGGGCTTGGACGGCGGACTATGAGTCGCTGCCGTCGTCGCCTGGTCGCTTAGGCCGCGGCTATGTCATGGTCGATGGCGGGTTGTGGGCCAACAACCCCGTCACGAATGTCCTTGTCGACGCTTTGTCATGCTTCGAGCTCGACCTCGGACAGATTCAAATCCTTAGCCTCGGATGCGGAGAAACGACATTCAAGGTACGACGAGAAAAAGGCCAGCGGCGGCTTGGTGCCATGGCGCAACGTATTCAGTGCGGCCATGCGCGCACAATCTCTGAACGCGCTTGGCCAAGCCTATCTGCTGGTTGGAAAAGACAACGTCGTGCGTATCGATGCGCCGGAAACCCCAATACCGATTGCGCTTGACGATTACCGTCGCGCGAAGGCGGAGTTGCAGCAATGGCACGCTCACTCGTTGAGGCCTCGGGCCACCGGGGATTAGGCCTCAAGAAATGATCGTTTGGAAAAACGTTTTAATTTTCGTTTCTCAAACGGTGAATTTCTGGAAGTGTTGATGAGCGGCCCGAGACATAGGTGACATCCCGTACCGGACACATGGGTAACACTTTTCGCCTTTTGCGGGGGTGTTGATGCCGTGGAAAGCGAGTTCCGCCTGCGGTTCGTCGCGCGGCTGCTGGACGGAGAGGCGATGACGGATGTCTGCCGGGAGTCGGGATATCGCGCAAGACCGGCTACAAGATTTTCGAACGCTACAAGGAGCACGGGCTGGAGGCCCTGACCGACCGGTCGCGCCGGCCGATGCGCTATGCCAACCAATTGCCGGGACAGATCGAGGGCCTGATCGTCCAGCTCAAGAGCGAGAAGCCGCATTGGGGTGCTCGCAAGATTCGCGAACTGCTGGTCCGCCGCCTCGATGAATGGGACTGTCAGGAATCTTGTGTCTGAGGCCATAGTGATGGTGACTGAAGGAGCATCATATGGCTATCGAGAAGGAGCTATTGGACCAGCTTCTGGCTGGCCGCGATCCGAAGGATGTTTTCAACAAGGACGGTCTGGTTGACGAACTGAAGAAGGCGCTGTCGGAGCGCATTCTGAACACCGAGCTGGACGAACATCTGGACGATGAGGCGGCTGATGGCAAAGGCAATCGGCGGAACGGCTATTCGAAGAAGTCGGTGCTGACCGGCAGCTCGAAGATGACGCTGTCGGTGCCTCGGGATCGTGCCGGAACCTTCGATCCGAAGCTGATCGCCAAGTACCAGCGCCGGTTTCCCGATTTCGACGACAAGATCATCTCGATGTATGCGCGCGGGATGACGGTTCGTGAGATCCGCGGCCATCTCGAGGAACTCTATGGCATCGAGGTTTCGCCCGACCTGATCTCGGCGGTCACCGACGCGGTGCTGGACGAAGTGGCTGAATGGCAGAACCGGCCGCTCGATCTATGCTACCCGCTGGTGTTCTTCGATGCCATCCGGGTCAAGGTCCGCGACGAAGGCTTCGTGCGCAACAAGGCGATCTACATCGCGCTCGGCGTCCTGCCGGATGGCACCAAGGAGATACTCGGCATCTGGATCGAGCAAACCGAAGGCGCCAAATTCTGGCTGCGCGTCGTCAACGAACTGAAGACCCGCGGGGCCCAGGACATTCTGATCGCGGTCGTCGACGGCCTGAAGGGTTTTCCGGAGGCGATCAATGCCGTGTTTCCACAAACCGTCGTGCAAACCTGCATCGTCCACCTCATCCGTCATTCGATGGATTTTGCTTCCTGGAAAGATCGCAAGAGCGTGGCGCAGGCCTTGCGCACGGTCTATCGCGCAGCCGATGCGGCCGCTGGCCAGGCCGCCCTCGACGCCTTTGCGCAAGGTCCGTGGGGCGCAAAATATCCGGCAATTGCTCAGAGCTGGCGCCGCAACTGGGAACTGGTGATGCCGTTCTTTGCTTTCCCGGAAGGTGTGCGGCGGATCATCTACACCACAAACGCAATCGAGGCGTTGAACTCGAAGCTGCGCCGCGCCGTGCGGACCAGAGGACATTTTCCATCTGACGACGCCGCCGCCAAGCTGCTATATCTGGTCTTGAACCACGCCGCGGCAGAATGGAAACGGCCGCCGCGCGAGTGGGCGGAGGCAAAGACGCAATTCGCCGTCATGTTCAAAGAGCGCTTCGTAAACGCATGACGGATAACCGCCTCAAACACAAAAATTCGGACAGTCCCGGGGGGTCAAGATAAAGCCCGACAATCTCCGCAGCCTTGACCGCGCGTCCACAAACCATCACTCGCACTGTTGAATTCTTCGGCCTCGAGATCGGCCAATTCGAGATAACACCAATCGTGCAGCCGCGGTCCTTTGGTTCCGGCTCCCGCCGACAGACGCTTCCAGTCGGATGGGCGCCGCGTCCGGGCGATGTCTGCGGCCGTACCGGCGACCGACGGTCGCTTGCCCCAGGATCGAAACACATGAGCGCTGTTGACCCCGAGCACGTAGCCTTTGCCTGCGCGGCGCAGTTGCTGTTCGATGTCGCCAACACCGTAGACAGTATCGCCGGCAACCCACCTGAATGGTACCGACGCGGCTATCGCGCGTGCGATCATTCTTGTCGCAAGCTTTGGTTTGGTCGCAAAGCCGATATCGGCAGGCACATAGGCAGCCTCCAGGCGATCCGGATCGTCGGTCCATTGCTTCGGAAGATACAGCGCACGATCGGTGAACGCATGACCATGACGCGAAACGTAGGCAGAGAATACGCCGATCTGGCAGTTCGTAATCTTGCCTGCCGAACCGGTATATTGCCGCGCCACGCCGCATGACGCTTTGCCCTGTTTGAGAAAGCCGGTCTCGTCGATCACGAGCACTGCATCGTCATCGGCCAAATGCTCGATAACATAGTCGCGCACGATATCGCGCAGAGCATCGGCGTCCCAATCCCTGCGACCCAGGATCGCCTGCTGCCGCCACGGGCCGGGGTCGCCGGCCGCCTCCGCACGCATCCAGCCTGTCTTGCGCGGCTCGTCTCCGAGCAGGCCTTCCAGGAACAAACCCGCATTCGCCGCAACACGCTCTTGCTTG
>CAUJKI010000044.1 GCA_963205015.1 Pseudomonadota bacterium | reverse complement strand
CTCATGGACACCATTCCGCGCGAGAAGCGCGCCGTGGTCGATCTATGGGGCCGCTACAATGAGACGATCTTCATCGACCACGATTTCAATCATCTGGAGAAGCTCGACGGGCATCTCGGCTGGGAATGGGAGGAGGCCTTCCGGGCCGCATCCGACACCCTGCTGCAGCCGACGCTGGCCCCGTTGCGCCGCGACGTAGGCTCGTTCCTCTTCCATGCCTTCGCGCCTGACGCCGTCACTCATCCCGAGACCAGCGCCGAGAAGGCTGCCGCCCGCTGGCGCGACAGTGAGCGCTGGTTCGGCGTCGCCTATGTCGGCAGCAACTGGCAGCGCTGGGAGCAGCTGCGCGCCTTCCTCGAGGCACACGCTCCCGTACGCAAGGAAGTGGGCTGGGCCGGCCTCATCGGCTGGGACTGGAAGGAGCGCCCCGAGTGGGCCATCCAGCAGGGCATTGCCGGCATCAACACCGATCCCGAGCTGCTGCTCGGCATGGACGTCACCGTGAAGAGCGGCGTCCGCTTCGACGAGATCTTCCGGTATCTCTCGCAGGCGAAATTCGCGCCCATCTTCCACCGGCCGCTATTCCGCCATCTCGATTTCGTCACGGGCCGCTCCTTCGAGACCTTCCACGCCGATACCGTACCGCTGCTCATGCTCCCGAGGCCCTTCGTCAAGGCGATCTACGGCCCCGCGGCACTGGCGCTCGTACCCGGCGAGGACATTGCCGGCTATCTGACCCGCGCCCTCAAAGAGCCGGAGCCGATCTGGGATGCAGTCATCAAGACGCGTGCACACCTTGCCGAGCATCATTCCTATGCCCGCCGCTTCGACGAGCTGGCGGCGCTCGCGAGCGGGCGTCTGCGATGAAAATCCTGTTCGTCATGAAGCACCGCGGCAATGCGGGCAACACGCACGCCGTCGCCGACTACATGCGTGTGGCCCCGGCGTTCGGGCACCACGTCGCCATCTTTGGCTCGGCGCTGCCGTGGCTTCCCGAGATCAACTTCTCCGATCGGGTCCGCGGCTTTGACAAGATCGTCTATCTCTTCGAATCCGAGATCTACCGCCTGAGCCCCGTGCGCGAAACCATGCTCATCGGCGGCATCCCGCGCCAGGATCGCATGATCCTCGACATGGACGGGATGTATAACCCCGTCGTCTGCCTCGACGGCTACGACCGCAATCACGACACCGAGGAAGAACGTGCCGAATGGATCGCGCACTATCACTCACTTGCCGATCGCGTGCACAAGCCGACGCTTGCGCCCCAGGCGAGCCCGCGCGAGATCCCGCTGACCTTCTACGGGTATGATCCGGCTCTCGAAACCGATCCCAAGACCGCGCCTGAGAAGATCTACGACATCCTCCATGTCGGCCATAACTGGTGGCGCGGGCGCGACATCGAGAACGTGCTGCTGCCCGTCGTCGACAAGCACCGCCGCAAAATCGGCCGCATCTGCTTCATAGGCCTTTGGTGGGACAAGGCGCCGACGGAGCCGGGCTCCGGCAATCCGCTCGCCTTTGCGTTCGATACGCAGGCATTCAAGCGCCTCGGCATCGAGACGCAGGACTCGGTAATGTACGACAAGGTCGTGCACACGATGAGCCAGGCGAAGATCAACATCTTCACCCAGCGCCCCGTCCTCCACCACCTGCGCCATCTCACGCTGAAGTACTTCGAGATCTTCTACGCCGATACGATCCCACTACTCGTGCTCGATGCCGACCACGCCGCCGACGTCTACGGCCCCGCCGCGCGCGAGCTGACACTGCCGGGGCGCGCGGAAGAGCGGATCATGGACGCGCTGGCGCGGCCCGAGCGCTATCGGGAGATCGTGCAGGACGTGCGCCGTCATCTCGCGAGGCATCACGGCTACGAGCGGCGCATGCAGGAGCTCGCTTCGGCATTGAAGAACTGAAGATGGTCCGGGAGCGCAGCGCGCAATGAAGCTGGTGTTCGTCTACTGGGGCTTCGAGAACGCCGGCAGTATGCTGGACCTCAAGGGCTACGCGCGCGCTGCCGAGGCTGCCGGTCACCAAGTCACGATCTACGGCCCCCCCGGTCATGTCTTCGCGCTCGACTACTCGAAGGACCTCGCGAACGCCGATGCCGTCGTCTTCGTCGTCGAATGGACGACCGAGCTCCAGTTCGGCGACCGCCTCGACTGGCTCCGTCTGATCTCGGCAGTCCCGCGCAGCCGGCGCGTCGTCATCGACTGCGACGGCGCCTACAATGACCCCATCGCCTTCCGCGGCGACTACAATCACAAGACGCCGGAGAAGAGCCGCGACTGGATTGAGATCTGCGACAGCATTGCCGACAAGATCTGCCAGCCGGCGCTGAAGCCCGAACGGGCAAACGTGATCCCTTTCCTCTTCCACATCTACGACCCGGCCTGGGAGACGCCGCTCGACTTCTCCGCCAAAGAGTTCGGCATGATCTATGTCGGGCACACCAAGTTCCGCTGGCACGGCATGTCGCAGGTCCTGCGCGGCATCGAGCCGATCCGCGACAAGCTCGGCCGCATCGGCCTCGTCGGCGAGGGTTGGGACGCACCGCTCGAGTGGACCGAGTGGAAGGAGATCCGTGACGACTATTTCGTCGATCGCGACTACCTTAAGCAGCTTGGCGTCGAGGCCCTCGGTGCCGTCAAATACAATGAAGTCATTGCGACCATGAGCCGGGGCATTTTCAACCCCGTCATCTACCGCCCACTCTTCGAGCGGCTTGGTTTCGTGACCTGCCGGACGTTCGAGACCCCGGCCTCCGGCACGATCCCGCTCTTTCTGCTGGACGGCGACTATGTACGCGGCGTCTATGGGGCGGATGCCGAGGCGCTGGTGCTCGGCCAGCAACCGGAGGCGAAAATCCTCGACGTTGTCAGCCGCCCGCAGCACTACGCCGATATCGTCATGGGCATCCGCGAGGACTTCCGGCAGCGCCATAGTCCCGCGGCACGTCTGAAAGATCTGATCGAGATCATCGAATCCTGATGTGATGACCGAGGCGAGCAGGCCAGTTCCCATATTCGGTAGCCACGGCGTCGGAGGCGGTTCTCCCCTTCGACGCATGGGCCTGCGCTATGGCTTCAACGAGATCAATGGCTGGTGGCACCTCTCCGAAGGCCCGCACGGTGCGGAAGTCCGCCGGCGCCTCCGCCTGATGGACACGCGGCTCGTCCGCATTTTCGTCTTCGATCCGCAGGTGCCCGATCCGTTCGACGACTGGCGCAGCTTCAGCGCCTGCCTGCAGGGCGTGCTCGATGCCGGCGCCGTGCCGATGGTCACCTTCGCCCGTTTCGGGCCGCCCTTCGACAGCGCGTCCCGCATCGCGACGTTCGTCGCGCGCTGCCGCGAGATCGTGTGGAGCGCGATCGAGCAGTGGGGCGGCGATCGTGTCAAGGATTGGTATTGGTGCATCTGGAACGAGCCAAACAATCCCATTGTCGGCGGCGGCCTCACATACGAGCAGTACCTGCGCATCTATGTCGAGGTGGCAACGCGCATCCATGAGCTGCTCGAGCCGCACCTCGAGGGCAGGAAGGCGCGCATCGGCGGCCCGGCCATCGACGGCAATCACCGCGCCTACTGGATGGACTGGATCGCGCGCCTCGTCGCGGACGTCGACGACCATCTGCTCGGTTTCGTCTCCTGGCACCGCTACGGCGACTGGCGGCCGGCCGTATCGAGCCAATCGCTCGGCCTCGAGATGTGGGGCTCGCCGGACGCGCCGCTCGGCAGCACGCTCGAGGCGCTACTCATGGCGCAGCGACCGACGTACGAAGGCCGTGCCCGCGGCGGCGCGCGCCTCCTCAAGGGCCGTGACATACTCAAT
>CAUJKI010000043.1 GCA_963205015.1 Pseudomonadota bacterium | reverse complement strand
TCCTTGATGGCGCGCAGGCGGCCCAGCTCCGAATAGACCTTTTCGGCGGCCTTCTCACGAATGTGGCAGGTATTGAGGATGATGAGGTCGGCGTCGTCGGGGGCGTCGGTCGGGGCATAGCCGCCGCCAGCGAGCGCCTCGGCCATGCGCTCGCTGTCGTAGACGTTCATCTGACAGCCGTAGGTCTTGATAAAAACCGTCTTCTTCGGCGCCATGTCTCAAATTACTCCGCACCCAGGCAAACGCTCCGTGCCTGCAATCTTCCTGCCAGGGCGAGCCGCCGCCCTTTATGGCAATCTCTGGCGCTTGCTGCAATGCACCAAACGGTTAACCGGTTGCATCAGGATCAATAGTCGTGAGGCGTGGCAAGCTGGCCATTGAGCCGGATTTCCGCCCCATTCAATCATGATAGGCTGCGCGGTGAACGCAGGAGGGGTACCGTGACGGATTGCGGGATGATGATCGTGGTGGAGACGGGTGCCGGCGCGCCCGCGCGGCTTGCCGCGGCGCTGGCTGCTGGCAAAATAGCCTCGGTCGTGATCGCTGCCGCCGACGGCACACCCGCCGTGGAGGTGCAGGCCCTGATCGGAGCCGCCCAGGCGTCCGGCGCCGCAGCTCTCATCCGGGACGATGCGCGTCTCGCGCGGACGCTTAGGGCCGATGGCGTTCATCTCTCGGCTGGCAATGCCAAGGCCTTTGGCGAGGCGCGCGAGATCGTGGGCAGCCGCGGCATTGTCGGCGTCGATGCGGGGCGCTCGCGGCACGAGGCCATGGTGGCCGGCGAGGCGGGTGCCGATTACGTCGCCTTCGGCATTCCCGATCATGTCGACGATCGCGTCAAGGCACACAAGCGTCGGTGCGAGCTTGTTGCGTGGTGGTCCGAGATCTTCGAGGTGCCTGTCGTGGCCTTCGATGTTGCGCGCGCCGAGGAAGCCGGCCAGCTTGCGGCGGCCGGTGCCGATTTCATCGCGCTCACGCTTCCGGCGCGCGAGCCGCCTGCTACGTCGGGCGAGTTGGTGCGCGCCGCGTATGATGCGATCGCTGCCGAGGCCGTTGCATGAAGGGGCGCCTCACGCACATGCTCGTGGCGGCTTGCATCGCCGCAGCGCTTCCCCTCGCAGCACACGCACAGACGAGTAGCTGGAGCCAGACGATCACGCCCGAGCCCGTGCCGAAGCGCACGCCGAAGGCGAAGAGCGCGCCGCCCGCCCCTGCACGTGCGCCTGCGTCCGGGCAACGCGCTGCCCCCGTTCCTGCAGCCTCCGCTCCTGCTGCCTCCGGCAAGGGGACATCGCGGCCCGTGAAGACCATGGCGGCGCCCTCCACGTCGGCCAAGATGGCGCCGCTGCCTCAGGCCATGGAGACGCCGACCGGGCCCGACGACGATCCGGCCTATACGGCCTTCGATCTCGGCAAGTATCTGACGGCGCTCAAGCTCGCCGAGGCGGCGGCCGCCAAGGGCGAGCCGCAGGCCCACACGCTCATCGGCCGCATCTACGCCGAAGGCCTCGGCGTCCCGCAGAACCAGGTCACGGCAGCGCAGTGGTACGTCAAGGCCGCCGAGCTCGGCGATGTCGAGGGTGCGCTCGCTGTCGGGACCATGCTCGTACAAGGGAATGGTGTCGCGAAGGACGTGGCACTCGGCGCCAAGTATCTGGAGATGGCGGCCCGCCGCGGCAATGCGTTCGCGACCTACAATCTCGCGCTGCTCTTCCTGTCGGGTGAAGGCAAGCCCGAGAACCCGATCCGCGCCTTCCAGCTCATGGAGCATTCGGCCGAGGCTGGGTTGCCCGCAGCCCAGTACGATCTCGGCACGCTCTATGCGACGGGCACGGGCACGACGGCCAACATCTTCGAAGCCGCGCGCTGGATCGGGCGCGCCGCCATCGCCGGTCATACCGATGCCGAGGTCGAATACGGCATCCTGCTCTTCAAGGGGCATGGCGTGGCACCCGACGAGGTGCGCGGCGCGTATTACTTCAAGTCGGCTGCGGAAAAGGGCAATCCGATTGCCCAGAACCGCTATGCGCGCTGTCTTGCGCACGGGGCCGGCGCGGAGATGAACATCGTCGAGGCCGTGAAATGGCATCTCATCGCCAAGGAGGAGGGCATCGAGGATGCGAGCCTCGATGAGATCGCCAAGAAGCTCTCCCGCGCTGATCGGCTGAAAGCCGAGCAGGCCGCCTTTGCTTGGCGCGAGCACTCGCTGTTGAATTAGGCGAACCGGGCGCACTCTCTCGCCAAACAGAAACGGCGGCCGGGAAGGCCGCCGCTTCAAAATTCATGAGAATGATCGCCTGCCGATCACGCGGCCGGCGCGGCTGCCTTCGCGATCTCGCGCTTCAGCTTACGGCAGCGATCCGAAAGCTCCGCGTCCTTGGCCTTGGCGAGGTAGGCATCGAGGCCGCCACGATGCTCGATGGACTTGAGCGCGTGGGCGCTGACGCGCAAGCGAACCTGACGCTTGAGCGTCTCGCTCATCAGCGTTACGTCGCAAAGGTTCGGCCGGAAGACGCGGCGCGTCTTGTTCTCGGCATGGCTCCTGAGGTTACCGGACATGGGCAGCTTGCCGGTCAGCTCACAGCGCCTCGTCATGACTTGCTCCTTGGCCTTTTGGCGGCCACGTCGGGGGCGCCAGACCGTGCCGGCAGCCGCATCGGGCCTCGCGAATGAAAGAAGGCTCCGCGCGGGGGCACCCGGGGGCGCACTGGCGGAGCGTGTGGCGGCTTCTATAGGGCTGGGGTTGACATTACGTCAAGCCGAAAGGCATAACCCAGCCCACGCGTGGCGGCCCCTTGGTAGCCTTGTTGCCAGCCCAGGGTCGCCCGTTTTCCCGAGCCCGCCGCGTGCGGGCTGAATATTTGGCGGAGCGTAGCGCAGCCTGGTAGCGCACTTGCTTCGGGAGCAAGGGGTCGGGAGTTCGAATCTCCCCGCTCCGACCAACGATCCCAAGGACTTGTCCGACCCCATTCCCGCTGGTGGCCGGCGTGTGCTCCGGCAAGACATAGGCCACACCTGCCTTGCAGAAGCGGCATCTGGACGCGCTATGATCGCTGCGGCCTGCTCCAGGTCTGCCCGGACCCGTCGAAGGCCGTCTGAGCCGCCGGGATCGAAGGCCGCCTCCAGGGAGTGAGACCAGTGAAAGCTACAGTGACGTTCGTCGGCTCGGGTGACGCCTTCGGGTCCGGCGGGCGATTTCAGACCTGCATCCTCGTCGATATCCCGGGCTTGCGCTTCGCCATCGACTTCGGTGCTTCGAGCCTGATCGCGCTCCACAAGCTCGGCATTCCTCACACGAGCATCGACCTCATCCTGCTGACGCACATTCATGCGGACCACAGCGGCGGCATTCCGCAACTGCTCGCGGATTCCATGCTCGGCGCGCGGCGCGAGAAGCCGCTTACGATTGCCGGCCCGCGCGATACCCAGGCCCGGCTCGCCCTGACGCGCGATGCCCTGATGCCCGGCATGCACGTTATGAAGCCGAAGTTTCCGCTCACGTACGTCGAGATGGAAACCTATCGGACGCATGAGGTGTGCGGGCTCGCGGTGACGCCCTATCCCGCCGATCATACGCGGGAGACGAACCCGACCGGCTTGCGCATCGACTGCGGCGGCAAGGTCATCTCCTACACCGGCGACGGCGACTGGACGGAAGATACGCCGAAGCTCGCGGATGGCGCCGATCTGATGATCTGCGAATGCTACTACTATGAGAAGGCGATCCGCTTTCATCTGAACTATCCGACGATCCGCGAGCGCCGTCACGAGCTCAAGGCCAAGCGGATCGTGCTCACGCACCTCGGGCCGGAGATGCTGGCTAATCGGCATCGCGTCCCGGAAGAGTGCGCGGACGACGGCTTGGTCATCGAGATCTAAGCACGCGAAGCCGCGACGGCAACCATGACGGCAAGGCTTGTGCTCGGAACAGACTCTTTCCTCCCGCGCCCAAATTCGTGACGGTGGTGCCGCAGGGACGCGCGTTCTCGACGGCCATTAATCGTTTTCGCTGATTGGCCTACTGTATTGCCGCACGAATAACTCTATTCTTCGCAACATCTTTCGTACCGGCGGCCTTCCTACCGCCGGGCGTCG
>CAUJKI010000042.1 GCA_963205015.1 Pseudomonadota bacterium | reverse complement strand
GTTCTCACCGGCTTCCTCGGGTCGGGCAAGACGACGCTCCTCAAGCGTCTGCTCGACGACCCTGCGATGGCCGGCACAGCCGTCATCATCAACGAGTTCGGCGAGGTCGGCATCGATGATGCGCTCGTCGAGAAGATCGACGACGATGCCGTCCTTCTCCCCTCGGGGTGCGTGTGCTGCGCTGTGCGCGGTGATCTCGTGCAGGCACTCGAGCGGATGCACACCAAGTCGCTCTGGGGCGACATCCCGCCAATGCAGCGCGTCGTCCTCGAAACCACGGGCCTTGCGGATCCAACGCCGATCGTTCACACGCTGATGACGGAAGAAAGCCTCTACCGCATCTACCAGCTCGACGCCGTCGTCACGACTGTCGATGCTCAGTTGGGCTTACACCAGATCGAAGCGCATTTCGAGCCCGCAAAGCAGATCGCGATCGCAGATCGCCTCATTGTGACCAAATCCGATCTAACAGAGCCCGGCGCCGTCGAAGCACTGGAGCGGCGTCTGCGCGCCCTCAACCCTGCCGGCCAGATCCGCCGTGCCGTGAAGGGCGATATTGCGCCTTCGGAGCTGATCGGCCTCGGTGCGCACGAACCAGCGCTGGCAGGAACCGATCCGGAGCGCTGGCTTGCGGCCGAGCGCTATCATGACGACCACGGACATCACGAACACGGCGCAGATTGCGGCCCCAACTGCGGGCACGATCATGCGCACCACCATCATCACGACCATCATCATGCCCACGACGAGACCTGCGCCGATCCTCATTGCGATCATCCCGCACATCAGCACCTGCACGGCATACGGTCGTTTTGCCTGAGCTTTGCCGAGCCGCTCGACGGAGGCGAGCTGTCGAACGCCATGCAGCTCCTTGCCCAGCTCTATGGCGAGCGGCTTCTGCGCGTGAAAGGCATTCTGAACGTGAAGGATCAGACCAAGCCGTTTGTCGTGCACGGGGTGCAGCACATCTTCTACCCCCCGGAGACGCTCGCGCGCTGGCCGAGCGCCGATCAGCGCTCGCGGCTCGTATTCATCACGAAGGATTTGCCGGAGGAGAGCATCCGCAAGCACTTCCGCCCGTTCGTCGGCGAGGCGGAAGGTGCGGCAATCGCGAGCGCGTAGCGCTCGCGGAGGATCAGCGCCTGTACTGCAGGAAGGGTGACTTCGTCGCGACCTGATCGTAGAGACCGCGCGCCCGGTAGTTGAATTCCTGCGTTGCCCAGTAGGTGCGCGTCGCGCCGCGCGCATCGGCCTCGGCATAGACCTGCTCGATGAGGCGCCGGCCGATATCCTTGCCGCGTGCCTTCGGATCGACGAACAGATCCTCCAGATAGCAGTACCACGTCGGCGACCATGTCGAGCGGTGGAAGAGCACATGCGCTATGCCGACCGGCACGTCATCGTCGCCGACCGCGACGAGGCCGACGTGAAATCCTTCCTTCCCACCGAGAAGACGCTCCCAGGTCATCTCGATGACCTCCTCGGGACCGGTCGACGTGGAGAACTCGATATAGCCCTTGAAGAGCGGCAGCCATGCCGGCTTGTCCTTGGCTTCGAGGCGGCGAACGCGAATGCTCATGACCTGTTGTCCTGCGCTTGCTCGATCGGGGATCCTTCCCTGTTTGCGAGCCTAGCCCATGATCCATGTCCCGTGCCAGACGCACGATCGCTCCGATCGGTGCGCCGGACAGGCGGACCGATCGAAGCGATCATGCTCTAGGGGTAGAGTTAAGTGTCTGAGAAGCCTCAGCCGCGCAGGCGCGTGCGGACGATGCGCGGGAACTCGTCGCCGGCAAGTTCGTCGGCCGAGCGCGGCTGTGCCGACGCGCCGGCCGATGGCGGCGTATAGGGTGCGGCGGCCTGCGCTGCCGGGCGTGCGCCCGCAGCGCCTGCCGGCGCCCCATTGCCGACGAACCAAGCCTCGATCAGATCGAGCTCGTCAGCCGAGAGCTTGAGCCCCTGGCCGCGGCAGCGCGCGACGACGAAGTTGCGGAAACGGCCGGCGAACAGGTTCGCTGAGGCCCCCTGCTCGAACCACGGGTCGGCTTCGCTCACGACGTCCATCACGAAGCGAACATCGTCGCGGCGCAGCTCCAGGCCGTGCTCCTGCGCGCGGCGCAGGACATTCTGTATCGTCTGCGCGCCGAGCAGGTTGTTCTCGTTGATCTCGAGCGCCATGACCTCGAAAAGCGTGCGGTACTCCGGCGGCGCGAGCGGCGGCGCCTGGCAGGCCTCGTGAATGCGCGCGATCGACTGCTGGATCGTCGATGTTGTCTCCTTGGGGCGTGCCTGGGATGTGGCCGCCGGCTGCATTCCCTGGGGCGGGGATGCTGCATGCGTCGGCGCCGGGGGCTTCGGCGCCTGGGTTGGCATGAGAGGGGCCGAAATCGTCGGTGCGCGAGGCGAGATCTCGCGGGCAGGGATGTCGTTCTGGCTGTAGCGCGGCGTGCCGCCTAGGGCGCGCGCATCCGAAGCCGAAGCGGCTGGCGGGGGCAGCGCCCGGTCGTGGCGGAAATCCTCGTCATGATGATCGAACGCAGGCTGCTGGGCACGGCGCTGCAGTCCGCCATGGCTGGCGACCTGGCCTCCAGCGTGATCGGCGAACCCACCCCGGGTTCCGGCGTGACCGCTGGACGGCTGTGGCGGCGCGATCGCGCGTGACGGAACCATTTCACGCGGGTCCGGCATCTCGGGAAGCGGCACGGTGCGCTTGGCCTGCAGGTGGCGGCGCGTGTCGATGACCAGATAGGGGGGCTGCTCGGAGAGCCTGAACTCGTCCGGCAGAGACTGCGCAAGAAGCTCGCGGAAGCCACCGGCACCGGCCCACGACGTCGCGACAGTCCGGTCGTGCCCGATCGCGCGCACGGCCCGGTCAGCCAGAACCTCGAGCGGCACCGGCGTCGGCGAAGCCTGCACGGCCTGGATGACATCGGCGATGATCTCGTGGCGAAGCGCCTCGCGGTCCGCTTCCGGCAGCACCAGCGCCTTCGCTTGCGACGCAACCAGTGGGGCCGGGGCGGCCGCGCCGATCTCGCCCTGCTGCTCCAGCAGAAGCGCAATGAGATCCGCTTCGCGTACCTCGCCGTCGCTGATCGCCGTGTAAGGCGCGGCGGTGTAGTCGTTGGCGAAGATCACCGTGCGCCGGGCGTGCGCACGCAGACGATGCAGAACCGGTGTGAAGTCGGCGTCACCCGACAGGATCACGAACTCGTCGAAGTGCGTGCCATGGGCGAGATAGTCGACGACATCCATCACCATGCGGATGTCGGAAGAATTCTTGAGCTGGGCGGTGAGCGGCGGGCAGTCGATGATCTCGAACCCGGCGCGCAGGAAATGGTGGCGCACGAACGGGAAGGAGTTCATGTCCGTCGAATTGTCAGCCTGATTGCGCCGCGGAACGGGGTTGCCGTAGCAGCGGTTCATGACGATGCGGCGCGGCTCTGCCGCAAACGATCCGTTGGTCGAGGTGATCAGCGCGCCGTTCTCGATACCCTTGATCCACGACGCAGCATCTCGGGCGAACCGCTTGGCAGCCTCTTCGTTCTTGCGCTTCAACGACAAATAGATGTTGTCGTAGTCGACGAAGACGGCGCTCAAGAACGCACGCCCAGCTTCACGCCTGATCATCCAACGCCCCCTGCTTATTCTCGGACAAGCACCGCCGCCCCGCGATCACTGTTTATGAGTCGCATAGCCCGGGCAAGGTCCGGGCCCCGGCCATCCGAATCAAGTCGGTGGATTGGCTGTTGATTCGGCCGGAGCGCGGCGCGGGGGCCGCACGTTCGCGTTGTGCAAGCACCGCCAATCGGCCCGTCCACCTCCTGCACGTCGTTTAGCGCTCTATTAACCCTGATTGATCATAGTCGAGCCGTCCGTACTCGTTGCGTACGTTGCTTATGTCGCGTGAAAGGCGTTCTAGATGTTCACGAAGCGTTGTGCCCGCGTACCGCACGCCATCCGGCGTGGCGTCGCCTCAGCGGGTCTGATCGGTCTTCTCGCCGTCCTTGCCGGCTGCGCAAACGAGCGCGGCGCCGCTGCATCCCCCACTTCAACTGCCACGCCCATGCACATGGCAGGCGTACGCGTCGAGATCGAAGCCGACGGCCTGCCGGCCCAGCTCGCACCGCGCCAACGCGCGCCCGAAGCCGATGATCCGCGCGAGCCGTGGAGCCCGAACTATGGCTCCGTCCGCGCAACCAAGACAGCCGAAGCCACGCCGCAGCCCATTGCCGACACCGCGCCAGCGCGCGTCATTCCGGCGCGCTACGCGCAACCAGTCGACGCCGAGGACATCATCCGACGCGCAGTTGCCGCCCATGAGATGCGACAGGGGGACCAATGAACGATCACACCCGCAAACCCGCGCCACGCGCGGCCATGCCGCTCGTCAAGCCATCATTGCAGAGCGATGAGACGCGCCTTGTCGGTGAGCACGTACATACGGCCGTTGGCGACGACTGGCGGGATGTATACCGGCGAGCCGAGATCGAGCTGCGTCTCCACCTTGCCGCCGGCAGCGTTGACTCCGACCAGCTTGCCTGTGTCGGAGGCGAGCCAGAGCCGGCCACCCGCTAGCACCGGTCCGGCCCAGCTCTTGCCGCCGGAGAGGCGCGTCGTCCAGAGCGCCTTGCCGTCACGCCGGCTCAAGGCAATGACCTGGCCGCCAGTGTCGACGACATAGACGCTGTCGCCGGCAACGTAGGGCGTGTGAATGCCCGAAACGTTGATCGACCATACGCGCTCGCCCGTACGCACCTCGGTTGCGATCATGCGACCGCCATGGCCGACCGCGAACACCGTGCCGCCTTCGATGGCTGGACTGGTGGCGTCGCTCATGGAGCCGAGCGAGGAAGCCGCCCGCGTGCGGGCGAGCGATTCCTGCCACGCCACTGTCCCGTCAGCGACCCGGATCGCGATCACATCGCCCGTCGGATAGGGAACGACAGCGACATCGCCGCTGAGCGCCGGACTCGCGCCGAGGAGGAGGGTCGCGCGCTCCGGAAGCCCGCGATAGGCCCACAGCTCCGCCCCGTCGTGTCCCGCGAGTGCGAGGGTGCGCCCGTCGGTCGTGACGACGAGCACGCGCCCGCCCGCAACAGTTGGCGCTGCGCGGACCGGCGAGCCCACGTTCTTGTCCCAGATCTTCTTGCCGCCCTGCATGTCGAGAGCCGCGACGATGCCGTGCCCGGTGGCGACAAACAGCCGCCCGCCCTCCGCGGCGAGACCGCCACCATAGGCGTTCGTTTCAGTGGCCTTCTCCGGCACCAGCGAGGTTCGCCACGCCACCGAGCCGGAGGCGCTCAGCGCCGTCACGCGGCCGGCGGCATCCAGCGTGAAGACGCGCCCGTCCGCAACTACCGGACCGGCCGTTAGACGGCCATACTTGCTCGAGCCCGTGCCGACATCGGCGCTCCACGTCGTCCGAATGGTGGCGGGAAGCGCGAGGTGGCCAGGCGCATTGGTGGGTGCGCCACCGGCAACAGGCCAGGAATCGTTCTGGCGCGGCGGCGGCAATGCGATCGGACGATCCGCGCTCGCGAGCTCGATGCTGCCTGTGGTGCCCTCGGAAAGCACGACCGGCACACGCGTTCCGGGAAGCGGCACCTGCTTCTCGGCAAAGGGATTGAGCGAGGCGATGTCGGAAAGGCTCGGCATGCCGCCCGAACAGCCGGTAAGGCCCAAAAGCGCCAGCGCGCTCGCCATGGCCGCCAGCCGACCCGTGCGCAAGAGGTCCACAATCAGCTCCCTCGGTCGCCGCCCCTACTTCGTCACCGTGCCTTCGCCCAGCTTCGCCCCCGCGCCCTCCGGCTGAGCGCCCTTCGCGAGCGCCGCCTCCGTCAGGATCGTCATCAGGATCCGCGCTCGCTCGGCAGTCGACGGTGGCGCCGCGTTGTCTGCCAGTATCTGCTCGAAGGCCTTGCGCGCCTCATCCTGGTTTCCGGCTTTCAAGGCCGCGAGACCGACCAGCTCGCGCGCAGGCGCACGCCAAGCATTGGTGTCATTTGTGAGATCTTTGAGGCGATTCTGCATCTCGGTCCAGTCGGCCGAATCGACGCTCAACAGCGCCGCCTGGAGCGTGGCAAAATCGCGGAGCAGCGCGTCGGCGCTCGTATCCTTCGAAACGGCATCGTAAGCCGCGACGGCCTCGGCGCGCTTGCCCTCGGCGGCGAACGCAGCGGCACTCCTGAGGCGCGCGAGCGCCCCATAGCCTGCCGGCGCACCCTTCAGCATGGCCTCGAAGGCCTTGTGCGCCTCTTGAGCCTTGCCTTTGCTTGCGAGGTCGGCCGCGGCCTCGAACTCGCGACTGGCGGCCTCGCGTGCACCGAGATTGCGATACTCGGCGAACTTGTATCCGACAACAGCAAGGAGCAGCAGTGCTGCGGCGGCGATGATGACGATCCCATACCGATCCCAAATGTGGGCGAGACGCTCCTTGCGCATCTCGTCCTGGACTTCACGCATGAAATGGTCGGTCTGGTCGGCCATGTTCTTCCTTGCTTCCTGTCGCAGGCTCTCAGCCGCGGACCACTCTATAACCCGCGGAGCTGCCGGGCGAAAGGCTGCTGGCCCAGATCTCGATGAACGGCGTTTCCGGCGATTTCGTGGCTCACGTCATCACGCTCGATGTCGGCGTGTTCCACGGACGGCAAAGCGCTCAGAGCAGCCCGAGCTCAGCGAGCTCGCGGCGAAGCTTGGCCGGCATGGCGTCGAGATCGTCGGCGCGGCCACCGGCGAGGTCCTTCGGCGCATCCTCCACGGCGAGGTAGCGCCAGCCCTGGAAGGCGCGGCGCGGCACCGGCCTCACATGAACGAGCTTGCGGTCGAGGATCAGCAGGCTGCACGGCGTACCATCGGGTCGCGAGCCTTCCCTGAGATCAATGAGCCGCTGGCGCGCCTGGATGACACCCTTGATGACCCAGTAGATCGACCCACCGTCAAGCAAATCCTCGCGCCGCTTCGGCATCTGGAAGGTCCTGTGGAAAAGCTCGGGCTTTTCCTTCGCGGCCTTCATCTGCTTGAGGCGCTCGGCCTGCCAGGACGCGAGATCCTCGATCGAATCGCAGCCGACGCAGAGCTTCACGAGATGGATCGTCATGGCGCGGCTTCCTCCTCGAGGCTGACGAGCAGCGTCCCCTGGTTCACTTGCTGGCCTTCGCTGGCCGCTACACTCGCCACCACACCATCGCGCGCGGCGGCGAGCACGTGCTCCATCTTCATCGCCTCGACGACCGCGAGCCGATCACCCTTGGCGACGGCATCGCCGGCCTTGACGAAGATGCGTGCGACCTTCCCGTTGATGGGCGCGCGCACGACATCGCCGGCATGGCCCTCGTCGATGTCGTCGGCGTCGTACGTGGGCCAGCGCACCTCGACCTGCTCGCCCTCGAAGACGGCAAAGAGACCATCAGGAACCGTGACGCACGCTGTCGGTACTCGCGCCTCCGAACCCGCCGGCGCACCTGCGAGCCCGACATGCGGCACGGTTTCCCCACGCGGCCAGCTCGCCGAGAACGTCTGTGCCTCCCCGTTCACGACGAGCGGTACAGCGAGCGCACGCGGCGTGCCAAGCTGGAAGCCATCCGCTGCTTGCCAGGGGTCGGCTGGTGTCGTCGGATCGTGCATCGGACCGAGCAGCCGCGCCACGGCAGAAAGGACTTCCGAGTTGCCGATGTGCGTTTGCGTGAGCTTGGCGATGTCCCGACCGATGAGGCCCGTGTCCATGCGCAAGGCGCGCACGTTGGCGTTCTCGAGAAGTGCGCGCAGGAATGCGGCGTTGATGCGCGGTCCCGCAACGACGAGTTGCTTGAGAACGGCCACCATGGCATCGGCCGCCTCGTCGCGGGTCGCACCGTGCGTGATGAGCTTGGCGATCATGCTGTCGTAGAACGGCGAAATCACATCCCCCGGCCGCACCGCGGTCTCTAGGCGCACGCCCGTGCTCTCGGGCACCGCGAACGCCGCAATCCGCCCGATGCTCGGCAGGAAACCGTTCGCCGGATCCTCGGCGCAGAGCCGCACCTCGATAGCGTGACCATGCATGGAAATGGCCTCCTGCCTGAGCGGCAACGGCTCGCCGGACGCGACGCGCAACTGCCACTCGACGAGATCGAGACCGGTGATCGCCTCCGTCACGGGATGCTCGACCTGAAGGCGGGTATTCATTTCGATGAAGTAC